>JASJAL010000272.1 GCA_030067055.1 Kiloniellales bacterium
CCACCGAGTTGCTGCCGATCGCGAAGATACTGGCGAGCTCGTGGGTGACGACGATGATCGTCGTGCCGAGGCTGTCCCGGAGCTCCAAGATCAGGTCGTCCAGGCGCCGGGAGCTGATCGGATCGAGACCGGCCGAGGGTTCGTCGAAGAACAGGATCTGCGGATCCAGCGCCAGGGCGCGAGCCACGCCGGCACGGCGCTGCATCCCGCCGGAGATCTCCGAGGGGTAGAAATCCTCGAAGCCCGCCAGGCCGACGAGTGCCAGCTTGAGCTTGGCGATCTCGAAAGCATCGTTCTCCGAGAGGTCGGTGTATTCGCCCAGCGGCAGGCAGATGTTCTCGGCCAGCGTCATGGAGCTCCACAGGCCGCCGCTCTGGAAGACGACACCGGTCTCTTGCATGAGTTCCTGGCGGGCGGTCTCCTCGATCTCCCAAAGGCTCTGGCCTTCGAACCAGACACGGCCCTTGGCCGGCGGCTGCATCGCGATCAGGGCGCGCATCACCGTGCTTTTTCCGCAGCCGCTGCCACCCATGATGATGAAGATGTCGCCGCGATTGACCGTGAAGTTGAGGTCCTTCTGGACCACGAAGCTGCCGTAGGCCATGGTCACGTCGTCGATCACGATCGGCGCGTCGACGCTCGCATGAGCCCCAGGGGCCGGCGGGCGGTCATCGCTTGCCTCCGGGATCTGTTGCTCGGCCATCGGCTAGATCCCCAGGATCTGATACATGATCGTCAGAACCGCTTCGGCGACAATGATCAGGACGATCGACATGACGACGGCCGAGGTAGCGGCTTCACCGACGGCCGCGGCGCTCTTCTTGGACTGCATCCCGCGCAGGCAGCCCGAGATGGCGATGATTATGCCGTAGACGGTGGCCTTGAAGAGCCCGCTGGCCCAATCGATCAGGCCGATGGACTGCACGGTCTGCACGTAGTACTGCAGCAGCGAGACATCGGTGAGGGCCACTGTGACCAGCGATCCGCCCAACATTCCGATGACATTGGCATAAATCGTCAGCAGAGGAACCGCGAAGATCAGCGCCAGCATACGGGGCAGGACGATGAATTCGATTGGCGGGATGCCGATGGTCCTGAAGGCGGCGATCTCGTCGTTGACCTGCATGGTGCCGAGCTGGGCAGCAAAGGCGGCGCCCGTCCGGCCGGACATGATGATCGCGGTCATCATGCCGCCCATCTCGCGGACCATGGCGACCGCCACTAGGTTGGCAACGAAGATGTCGGCGCCGAACTGCTCGAGCTGGACCAGCCCGACGAAGGCCAGGATCATGCCGACCAGGAAGGAAATCAGGGTCACGATCGGCAGGGCGTCGGGCCCGCACTGCTGGACCAGGTGCAAGGCATCGGACATACGGAAGCGCGCCCGGCCACGAATCGCACGCCCCAAGGCGATAAAGCTCTCGCCCAGGAAATCGATCATCTCGCCGCCGCTCTTGAAGGCGTCTATGGCATCACGACCGATCACGGTCAGAAAGTCGGACCGACTCTCCACCCGCTTAGAGTCTTCACGCTCCGGAACGGCAAGGGCGAGGTCGACCAGGCGCCTAGCACCTTCGGGAAGGTCGCTCCCATCGAAAGCGATGCTCAAGGTCTGACAACGCTTCTTCAGCTCGACCAAGAAGCAGATCAAAGCACTGTCCCAGTCCTTCAAAGCCGAAGAATCGACCTTGATCCGCTTGGGGATCGAGGTCAGTTCCTGCCGCGCGAACAGGCCATCCATCGAGCTGATACCCCCGGACAGCCGCCAAGACCCCTTCAGCTTCAGGACCAGAGCCTCCCGGGTCGGCTCGAGATCGAACTCGCCGCCTTTCGTCGCTGTTGTCTCAGCGGTCATGTTCGCTCCCCCAGAAAGCGATCAGGGCGGAGCTCCCCTAAGCCTCCACCTTCACGCCCGTCCTCACATGCCCCAAAGGCATCGATCAAATCTTAAACCCTATCGAATCAAAGAGTCTCCTTTCAGCCTAACCTCTAAACCCGCTGCATTGTTGGAAATTTAGCGCGCTGGCCGTCACGCCTTTCGAATATGGCGCCCCGTCGAAAATCGCAACGAGACCAAGCCAGCCCAATTCATAGGATCTCCGTCCCGAGCAGGCGCCCGGACTTGCGAGGTCAGCGGAGCTCCTCTCCGGTCGAACAACGGGCCTGCAATCACCGAAGCCAAGAGGCGACTTCGTCGCCGTGCCACAACCTCATAGATCTGAGAGACACGGCCGCCGCCGGGCACTCCCGCCGAAGCCATCCTCTTGGCCCAAACGGTCGCTATTGCGACTGTTGCTGTTGCTGTTGCTGCTTTCGCAACTCCTCGTTCTCGCGCTTCAGCTCCTCATTCTCGCTCTCGGATTTCTTGCGCTTCTTGTTCTGGTCGTAGATGTAGCCGCCGGCACCGCCGAGAACCGCGCCTGTCGCCGCGCCGATTGCCGCACCGGTTCCGGGCGAGCCGGCCATGGCTCCGAACAGGGCACCACCCGCAGCGCCCGCCGCCGCGCCGATCCCGACGCCCTTGCCCGTGCGCTCCTCGGTCTTCCGCTGATCGGGATCCGAGGAACAACCAGCTAGAATGAGCGCGCAGGCCACGAGGAACGGGATTGCGATACGGCGCAGCAGGCCACTGTGGTCGGCGCTCGTGCCAGACATTGCCAGAGTCGTTGTCATGATTTCCTTGCTCCTATCTGCAAAAGTCTATCTGCCAAAGCAATCTACCCGCAGGGCCACTCGGCAACCGCGGCACGGAACAGAACATCCATCGCCGGATCTTTGAGGAATTGCGGGTTATCGCGGGTGTAGGCCGTGAAGACCTTCACGACCTGATCATGGGTGATTCCATTCGGCGTGCAGACCATGCGATTGAACTCCGGCCCTTGACTGAGCGCATCATGGAAATGGCCACCGCCCGAGATAAAGCCGTAGCAGAAGCCCATGGCCGTCTGGAAATCGGGGTGCGCAGACTCAAGCGTGCAGATCTCCACCAGCTCTTTGGCGGAATTGAGCTGGAAGTCGTCGACCGAAAGGCTTTTGATCTTGTTGCTGCCCTGTGCCAACACGCCGGTCGCGGCGAGTGCAATGGCAGCGGCTAAGAGGAATGCCGTTTTTCTCATACCGTTCATCTCCTAGTTGTCTCCCTGATTTGGTTCGGATCATCGAACTCCCGGGCGCTCCCAGGATCGGAGACCTAGACTGACGGGTCGCCCCGCCGCCGATTTGTTCACAGCTCCCAATCTACTCGCAGAAAAAGAAGCCGGACTATCCACTTCGCGCAATTCATGAGGCTAGGGGCGGAAGGTTCTTGGAACGGTCGAGCATCGACGAACTGATGGCCCAGGTCGGTTACGGCGCCTAAGACATCAGGGGCCTCAAGGCCGGCGAAATGGTGACGACGGAGTCCGAGGGCGGCAGCACGGCCTTATTCAAAAACTGCGCCCTCACCGAGTAGAATTCCGGCTTCTTCAGGGGCGTCGCGCAGCCGGTCGGCCAGAAACACACTAAGAGCGACTTGACTGCGTACCTTCCGGCGCTCAAGGAAGAGAGACAGCAGCGGCCTTGGGCGTTTTGCCCTAGGCTCCAGATACGGTCTGCGGAGGAAGAGGCTTGAGTAGAAGCGATTTGGTATCGATCACGGCTCGAGATCGCGGGCTACGTCGTCATGGTCGGCACATTGGCGTGACAATGGCGGCGCTGCTGGGAGCCTGCGGCATCACGGCCTGCGAGGAGGAACCGCCCGAAGTGCTTGAACAGGTCCGGGCGATCAAGACCACAACGGTCTCGGAGCGGGCGTCCGGCCAACTCCGGAAGTTCCCCGGCGTGATCGAGGCGGTGGATACCTCCGCGCTCAGCTTCGAGGTCTCAGGAAACGTCACGGAGCTCAAGGTCGACGTAGGCGATCGCTTTCAGAGGGGGGACGTCCTCTCCCTGCTCGACACGCAGACCTTCGAGTTGAGCGTGGAATCGGCCGAAGCGGCGGTTGGCCGGGCCCAAGCCGACGAGGCCGAGAAGAAGACCGAGTTCGAGCGCCAGGACGCCCTCTACAAGAAGCAATGGGTGGCCAAGTCTGTTCAGGAACAGACCCTGGCAGCCTACGAGAGCGCACGAAACCAGGTAAGGCTCCGGATTTCCGAGCTGAACTTGGCCCGTCGCGATCTGGAAAAGACCGCGCTGCTCGCACCCCTGGATGGGGTGGTGGCCAAGCGCTACGTCGACACCTTCGCCGAGGTGTCACGGGGCCAGACGATCTTCGACGTCTACGTCGAGGGGGCCATGGAGGCCAAGATCAGCGTTCCGGAAGGCACCGTCCGCGACCTCTACCTCGGCCTGCCGGCCGAGGTCCGCTTCCTGACCGGGCCGATCGGGACCGTGAAGGGTCGGGTCTCGGAAATCGGCACGCAGGCCGAGGCCGGCAATGTCTTTCCGGTCAAGGTCGCGATCCTCGAGCAACGTGAAGGGGCGCTGCCCGGCATGACGACCGAAGTCAGCCTCATCCTGGGCGGCGAAGACGACGAGGCTTCCTACCTGGTGCCGCTTTCCGCGCTCGCACCGGGCACGGACCCCGAGAATCCCAAGGACGGCTTCATCTTCGTTTTCGATCCGGAGACCTCGGCAGTGAGAAAGACGGCCATCAAGGCGGAGGGCATCCGTGACAATTTGATGGTGATCTCGGACGGCGTGACCGCCGGGGACGTCGTAGCGATCGCCGGGGTCAGCTTCTTGAAGGACGGCCAGGAGGTGAAGCTGCTCTCGCAGTAGTCAGCCCCCGCCCCGTCCCACCCTGCTGCCGGAGCCCGACATGCCCTCGATCACCTCCTTCGCCATCAACACCAGCCGGCTGACCATCACGGCGATCCTCGGCATCGTCTTCGTCGGCGTCTATCTCTTCGTCCAGTTCCCAAGGCTCGAAGATCCACCGATCGTGATCCGTGAGGCGGTGATCACTGCGGCTTTCCCAGGCATGGATCCGCTGCAGGTCGAGGATCTGATCACCCGCAGGATCGAAGAAGAGATCCGGACCATGCCCGAGATCGACGAGATCACCTCGGAGAGCAAGACCGGCATCACCGTCATCCACGCCATCCTGCGCGACGAGTACGAGGACCTAGAGGCGATCTGGAAACGGCTACGCAACAAGATGGACGACGTCCGGCCGCAATTGCCAGAGGGCACGGTCGGTCCCTTGGTCTATGACGAGTTCGGCCTGACCGCGGTCGCCACCATCGCGCTTTGGAGCGACGGCTTCTCGATGGCCGAAATGCGCCTGGTCGCCCGCGACGTGCGCGACCGGCTCTACGAGCTCAAGGGAATTCGCAAGGTCGAGCTCTACGGAGTTCAGGACGAACAGGTTTATCTCAAGTTCTCCAACGCCAAGCTGGCCCAGTTCGGGATCAGCATCTACGACGTGCTGACCACCCTGCAGCAGCAGAACGTGATCCTGCCCGGCGGCACCGTCGAGGTCGAAGAGAGAGATGTCGTCATCGAACCCTCCGGCGACTTCCAGAGCATCGAAGACATCGAAGCGGTGCTGATCTCGATCCCCGAGTCCGACCAGCTGGTCAACCTGACCGAGTTGGTTTCGGTGGAGCGCGGCTACGTCGACCCGCCGACGAGTCTCGCCTATTCCGACGGCAGACCGGCAGTCGTGATCAGCCTCTCAATCACGCCCGGCGTGAACAGCGTGGAGTTCGGGAGGCAGCTCACCCGCAAGATCAGGGAGCTCGAAGCGGGGCTGCCCGTCGGCTACGTGATGGAGTACGCAACCTTCCAGCCGGACCTGGTCCAGGCGGCGGTCGACGGTGCGCTCAGCAACGTCTACCAGACCCTGGTGACCGTGCTGGTGGTGGTCATTCTATTCCTGCGCCTGCGGGCTGGGCTGATCGTCGGCTCCTTCGTCCCGATCACCATGCTGCTCGGCCTCATCGTCATGTGGCTCATGGACATCGAGCTGCACCGCGTCTCGATCCTCTCCGCGATCGTGGCCCTGGGCATGCTGGTCGACAACGCGATCGTGGTGGTCGAAGACATCCGGGCCCGCATGGAGCGCGGCCAGGATCGGCGCGAGGCCTGCCTCGCCTCGGGCCAGACGCTGGCAATCCCTCTGCTGACATCGTCGCTGACCACCATCTTGGCCTTTCTGCCGATGCTTCTGATCGACGGTCAGACGGGAGAGTACGCCTTCGCCCTGCCGATGGTCGTGATCATCCTGCTTTTGGCGTCCTGGGTGCTGTCGATGTACATGACCCCAGCCGTGTGCAACTGGTTCCTGGTGATCAAGGCCCCAGGCGGCGGCACGGAGCCAGGCGAAGATCCTTATGACAGCGGTTTCTATCGTCGCTACCGCGCGCTTCTGGAGTTCGTTCTGAAGCAGCGCTATGCAACCCTCGCCGTGACCATCGGTCTGCTAGTCGTCGCCGGCTACGCAGCATCCTCCCTGGTCCGGGAGTTCTTCGGCCCCAGCGACCGCAACCAGTTCCTGGTCTACTTCGATCTGCCCGCCGGTTCGCGCATTCAAACAACGGATGAAGTGGTGCAGCAGTACGCGGCCTGGCTTGGAGACGAGGCCGCCAACCCAGAGGTAACCAGCAGCATCGCCTACGTCGGCACCGGCGGGCCCCGATTCTTCCTTTCGCTCTCGCCGAAGGACCCAGACCCCCACCGTGGCTTTTTGGTGGTGAATACGGCCGAGGCCGATCAGGTCCCGGAAGTGATCAAGCGCAGCAAGATCTACCTGGCCGAATCCTTCCCTGACGTCGAGCCCCAGTTGAAGAGGATGTGGATGGGGTCCTCCGAGCCGGGCTTGCTCGAGATCCGCCTGATCGGCATCGATGCCGAACATCTCTTCGCCAAGGGACACGAACTGGAGCAGGCCTTCCAGGACATGCCAGGTATCGACTACTCCCTGATCGACTGGGAGAACAAGGTCCTGAAGGTCAACGTGGTCGTCGACCAGTCCCGCGCCCGGCGGGCCGGGGTCACGTCGCGAGAGATCGCGACTTCATTGAACGCTTTCATGGATGGCGCGCAGATCACCGACTACCGGGAGGGCGACACCGCGATCCCGGTCGTCTTCCGGGCGGTCGAGGACGAACGCCAGACGCTGGGCGATCTCTGGAACGTGAACGTCTATTCCTCGGCTCGCGAGGAGATGGTGCCGCTGTCGCAGGTCGCCGACTTCCGGGGCGAGTGGGAATACAACCGGATCGCCCGCTACAACCAGGAGCGCACCGTCACCGTCGACGCCCGCCATCAGCACCTGAAGGCGCCGGAGCTGCTGGCAGCAATGACGCCGACGATCGAGGCGCTGGGCCTCAAGCTCGGCCATCGCTGGGAGGTCGGCGGCGAGATCGAAGACTCGGAGGAGACCAACGAGAAGCTGTTCCGTTACATGCCGGCCTGTGTTATCGGGATCGTGGTCCTGCTGATCTGGCAGTTCAATTCCTTCCGCCGGCCGACGATCATCATGTTGACGATCCCCATGGCCTTCGCCGGCGCCCTGGTCGGCCTGATCATCATGCGGGCGCCCTTCGACTTCTTCGGCATCCTGGGCCTGCTCAGCCTGGCCGGGGTGATCATGAACAACGGGATCGTGCTGATCGACCGGATCGACAGCCAGAGGGCGGCCGGTCTTTCGGACTACGAGGCGGTCGTGTTCGCCGCCGTCTCGCGCTTCCGGCCGATCCTGATGTCGGCGACCACGACGATCCTGGGCGTGCTGCCGCTGATCATCCTGGTCGATCCCCTGTTCTTCTCCATGGCTTGCGTGATCGCCTTCGGCCTGGCCCTGGGGACCGTGCTAACCTTGCTTCTGGTCCCGGTGCTCTACGCTCTCTTCTTCTCGGTCAAGTCGCCGGCCGGCTCCAGCCCCTAGTCCCTCTTTGGCCGGTGCCTCATCGCCCTTCGTCTGGTCATTCACGAAGCGCATGATCTCGGAGAAGCCGAAGAGCAGCAGCAGGACGCCACCGACGATCTCGATGCTCGCCAGAGCCCGAACGACCTGACTCGCCGGCGCAATGTCGCCGTATCCAAGGGTCGACATCGTTACGATCGAGAAATAGAGACTGTCCGAGAACCCAAGGTCGTGAGGAGCGCCGTTGAAGTTGAAGTGATTCCCCGGGACATAAAGGTGGATGATTCGGTACAGGCAGGCGAAGAGGATCACTTGCAGAGAGTAGAAGGTCATAAATGCGAAAGCGGGCACTACGAGGCCGACGACCCGATCAAAGAACTGCTCGAACATCTGGCCGGCGAGGAGTAGGAAGCCGGCGATGCTGGGACTGACGACGAAGACGATCAGAGACACCAAGGCCATCAAGGCCAGCAGCACGAGGCTCTCTTTTTCGTTGCCCCAAGCAAGATCGGGAACTGCGAAGGTGAGCATTCCAATTGCGGCAAGCGGAAGCAGCCACAATAGCCCGCGGGTCAGGTCAACCGCGTGGAGTCTAGGCGCTTCGGAGATGAGTTTCTGGATCGCCTGCCGCCGAAGCACGGCACCAGCAATGAACGCGGCAACCGGTAGTATGAAACCGTATCTTCCGGCTTCGTCTGAAGCTTCCAGGAAGTTCGTCTCGACGATGAAGACGTAGATGCAGGCATAGACCGCAAGGAAATTGGCCAGCGAAATGGAAAAGAACCGGCTGCCCTTGAACAGGAAATAAATCGTGGCCACACCGCCGACGATGACCACCGTCATCATCAGCCCGAAGTACAACTCGGTGCCACCGCTGGCCAGTGTGATCAGAAGGATGGCGACCGCGGTGAGGATCGGGGCCTGGAGCCACTGAAGACCGGGCTCTTTCATTACAGCGCCATGCTCAAGCGAAGGCCAAGCGCCGCCCAGGCATCGGCCTGGTCTCAGCGGCCATAGCCGATCTGGCGGCCGCGCCGGATACCATCACTTCGCCGAAGCATCGCGACCTTTTACGAACTCATCCAGGGTGATCACGCCGTCACCGTTCAGATCCAGAGTCTCGAATTCAGTCTCCTTGGATTGATTGAACTCGAAGCCCGAGATCTTCCCGTCGCCGTCCGCATCTATCGCCTGAAACTCCTCATCGGTCAGGCGCGGCACCTCGTCCCGGGTCAAAACGCCGTCGCCGTTGCGATCGAGGTTGAAAAACACACCCATCTTATGGGTGCGCAATTCGTCGCGAGTCACGGTGCCGCTGTTGTCCTTGTCCATCAGGGCGAATATTTCTTCCAGGGACAGTTCCTTGCCGTGGGCGCCGAGGATATCGTCGATGTCGGCCTGGGCGCGGACCTCGATCCCCGCGCCGGCGAGCGGGATCAGGGTCGCGAGTACGAGAAGGGATTTCCTGAGGCAGGTCTTTGGCATCGGGCTTGGTTCCTCGGCACTCAATGAAACAATGCTATAGAAGTAGCTGATTTCCGTAGATTAGGCGACGGCCAAGGCCAGGGCGAGGATTCTTGTCTCATCCTCCCCCAGCCTTGCCTCCGTCCTGGTAGGGCCGCATCATCGGAGCGCCAGGGCCGTCGGAGGCCGCTGCGCGCAGGACAGGAGGCAGTTATGGACGCGGCAGAGCTAAAGGATACCCAGGCCCCGATCAAGGCCAAGTACCGGGACGACCCGGAGGCGGCGGTGGTCACCCTCAAGGCCGAGGGCCGGATGGGCCAGGGCGTGACCTGCAAGGTCGACACCGGCCGGGCGTTGGTCGAGGCCGGGCTGCATCCGGCGACCGGTGGTAGCGGGGTCCACGCCTGCTCCGGTGACATGCTGCTGGAGGCCCTGGTCGCCTGTGCCGGCGTCACCCTGAATGCCGTCGCCACGGCCCTGGAGCTGCCGCTGCGCGACGCGGCCGTGAGGGCCGAGGGCGACCTCGATTTCCGCGGGACCCTGGGCGTGGACCGCGAGGCCCCGGTCGGCTTCCGCGCCATCCGCCTCGCCTTCGACCTCGACGGCGACCTGAGCGAGGAGCAGCTCGCGACCCTGATGAAGCTGACCGAGCGCTACTGCGTCGTCTACCAGACCCTGAAGTCCGGCCCGCCGATCACGGTGACGTCAGCACTCGGCTGAGGACCTCTCGCAGCCTCCCATCTAGCTACGCCTATCACCCTCACAGGGCTTCGATGTCGGCGATCATGCGCTGGCGCAGCTTCGGGTCCGGTAAGCGGCCGAAGGCCGCGCCCATGTTCTCGCGCATGTGGTCGACCCGCGAGGTCGCCGGGATGGCGCAGGTCACCGCCGGGTGGGAGACAACGAATTTGAGGAAGACCTGGGCCCAGTTGGCGCAGTCGATCTCGGCCGCCCAGGACGGCAGCGGCTTGCCGGCGAAGGCATTGAAAAGCGCGCCACGCCGGAAGGGCCGGTTGATGATCACCGCTAGGCCGCGCTCGGCAGCGAGGGGCAAGAGGCGCCGTTCCGCCTCGCGGTCGACCAGGTTGTAGGTGAACTGCACGAAGTCCAGGGATTCGGTCGCCATCAGACGCTCGAAGGCAGCGTGCCGACGGCCGTGGGAGGTGGTGATGCCGAGATAGCGGACCCGGCCCTCCGCCTTCCAGGCCTTCAGGGTCTCCAGGTGCCCCTCCCATTCCACCAGGTTGTGGACCTGCAGCAAGTCGAAGCGCTCGACGCCCCAGAGCCGGCGCGAGGCCTCCATCTGCTCGGGGCCCCTCCGCGCCGAGGGCGTCCAGACCTTGGTCGCGGAGAACAGCGACGCCTTGTCCTCGAGTCGCTCTAGGGCATGGCCGATCACCTCTTCGGAGGATCCATACATCGGCGAGGAGTCGATCATCGCCCCACCGGCCTCGAAGAAGGCCCGAAGCACCTCGACCCGCTGATCGCGCGCGTCTTGGTCGCGGCCGACATCGAAGGTGATCCAGGACCCCATGCCGATCACCGGCAAGGCCTCGCCGCTGGCCGGGATCGGCCGGGTCAGAGGACCGGCGCTCGTCGAGGTCTTAGCTGAGCCGGAGCGACCGCCAAAACCCATGGCAAAGCCGAACGCACCCAACGATCCCAATACCGCGCGGCGGCTGGGCTTCTGAGTCATACCTGCCAAGCGGACCTCCCTTGATCGACAAACCAGTCGGCGCTGGAACCTTACCAACGCGCGCAACACGGGAATCAGACCCCGACTGACCGTCGCTTTGACCTGGGTCAGCGGCCGGGATTCTCACCAAAGATAGAGTTGGGGCCGAGAACATGTCCTCGCAATCCTGGAGTTGGACGTCATGCACAAGAAGTGGAGAGCCGAGAACCGCAGCCTGTCGGAGGCAATCTCGAACTACCGTGCCGTTGCCCCGGAAGTGGCTCAGGCCTTTTCCAGCCTTGCGAGCGCCGCCAGCGGACCCGGTGTCCTCGACATGAAGACCAAGGAGCTGATCGCCCTGGCGATCGGGATTGCCGGGCGCTGCGACGGCTGTATCGGCTTCCACACGGCGGCAGCCATCAAGCACGGGGCCACGCGCGACGAGGTCCTCGAGACCATCGGCATGGCGATCTACATGGGCGGCGGCCCGTCCTACGTCTACGGCGCTCAGGCCCTGGAGGCCTACGATCAGCTGGCTGAGGCTTGAATCCCCGGCACTCGGGTCATCACCTGGGCCTGGCGTCCTGGATCGCACGCCAGACGCGCTCGGGCGTGGCCGGCATGTCGAGGTGCCGGATCCCGTAAGGCGCGAGCGCGTCGACCACTGCGTTGATCACCGCCGGCAGGGCACCGATGCAACCGGCCTCGCCGCAGCCCTTGACGCCCAGCGGGTTGGTCTCGGTTGGCACCGACTCGAAGACCACCTCGATATCCGGCAGGTCGTCGGCGCGGGGCATGCAGTAGTCCATGAACGACCCGGAAAGCAGCTGTCCGCTCTCGGGATCGAAGACAGTCCGCTCCAGCATCGCCTGGCCGACGCCCTGGGCCACGCCGCCGTGGACCTGGCCGGCGGTGATCATCGGGTTGAGCAGGGTGCCGAAGTCGTCGACCACGTGATAGGCGACGAGGCGCACCGCGCCGGTCTCGGGATCGATCTCCAACTCTGCGACGTGAGCGCCGTTGGGAAAGGTGTTGGCCTCGCGCTCGTAGCCGCCGACCGCGTCCAGGCCCGGCTCCATATCCTCGGGTAGGCGCGCCGGGTCGCGGGCGATCCGGGCCAGTTCTGGCAGGCTGACCTTAAGATCGGTACCAACCACCCGGCAGGCGCCCTCGGCCAGTTCGATGTCGGCCGGGGCCGCCTCCAGGAGATGCCCGGCCAGGCGCTTGGCCTTCTCCTCGATGATATCGGCGGCGGCGAGCAAGGCGTTGCCGCCGATCTGCATGGACCGCGAGCCACCGTGGCCGCCGCCGACCGCGATCTGGCCCGTATCACCCTGGAGGAAGCGAATGCTGTCGAAGTCCAGGCCGAGGCGCTGGTGGAGGATCTGAGCGTAGGTGGTTTCGTGACCCTGGCCGTTGGACATGGTGCCGGCCAGCACAGTGACGCCGCCGTCCTCTGCGAAGCGGACCTCTGTCTTCTCGCTCGGCAGACCCAGGGTCGCCTCGAAGTAGCAGGCGAAGCCTCGGCCGCGCAGCCGGCCCTTCCCTTCCGAGGCGCGTCGGCGCGCCGCAAAGCCGGCCTGGTCGGAAGTCTCCAGGACCCGGTCCAGGATCCGTTCGAACTCGCCGCAATCGAGCACGCTCCCAACCCCGGTGGTGTAAGGCATGGCCTCCGGCTTGATGAAGTTACGGCGCCGCAGCTCCAAGGGGTCGACGCCAAGCTCCTGCGCGGCGAGGTCGACCAGGCGCTCGATGGCGTAGGAGGCCTCGGGCCGGCCGGCGCCGCGGTAGGCATCGACCGGCACGGTGTTGGTGAAGACCCCCTTGACCCGGTAGTGGATCGCCGGGATGTCGTAGACCCCGCCAAGCACGACCGCGACCGGATTGGTCGGGATCATGGCGCCGAAGGTCGAGACGTAGGCACCGATGTTGGCGGTGGAAGCAATCCGCATTGCCAGAAACCGGCCGTCGGCGGACAGCGCCAGTTCGGCTCGCATCACGTGGTCGCGGCCCTGGGTATCGCTGATGAAGCCCTCGGTCCGATCGGCGATCCACTTGACCGGCCGGCCAAGCCGCCGGGCCGCCCAGAGGACCAGGGCCATCTCCGGGTAGACGAAGTTCTTGGTGCCGAAACCGCCACCGACATCGGGAGAGATCACCCGCAGCTTGTCCGGCGTGGTCTTGAAGACAGCGGTGGAGAGCATGCGCGAGATGCCGTGGACCGCCTGGCCGGCGTTGTAGAGCGTGAAGCTCTCGCCAACCGGGTCCCAGAGGCCGATGCAGCCGCGCGGCTCGATCGGGTTGACCACCACCCGGCTGTT
>JASJAL010000273.1 GCA_030067055.1 Kiloniellales bacterium
CCCGGCTCGACATGCCAGGCGACCACCATGCCCTCCTCCATCGCGAGGCCCCACTTGGGCATGGTGATGGCCTGGATGTCCCCGCTCATGCTTGATGGCCCGCGACGTCGCGCACCGCAGCCTCGATCTTCTCCGGCGTCGGGATGTAGAGGTCCTCCAGCTCCGGCGCGAAGGGCACCGGGGTGTGCGGCGGCGTCACCTTGCGGATCGGCGCCTTGAGGGCGTCGAAGACGTTCTCGGCCGCAAGCGCGGCGATGTCGGTCGCCATGTTGCAGCGCGGGTTGGACTCGTCGACCACCACCAGCCGGCCGGTCTCCTCGACGCTTTCGAGGATCGAGTCCTCGTCCAGCGGTGAGGTGGTGCGCGGATCGATCACCGTGCAGCCGATGCCTTCGCCTTCGAGCTTGTCGGCAACCTGGTTGGCGAAGCCGACCATGCGGCCGATCGCCACGACGGTCACGTCGTCGCCCTCGCGGGTGATGTTGGCCTCGCCGAAGGGAATGGTGTAGGGCTCGTCCGGCACCTCCTCTTCGTCGTCATACATGACCTTGTGCTCGAAGAAGACCACCGGGTCGTCGTCGCGGATCGACTGGATCATCAGCCCCTTGGCCTCGTAGGGCGAAGAGGGAATCACGACCTTGAGCCCCGGGGTGTGGGTGAAGATCGGGTAGAGGGACTGGCTGTGCTGGCTGGCGGCACGGAAGCCGGCGCCGAACATGGTTCGCACCACCATCGGGGTCACCGCCTTGCCGCCGAACATGTAGCGGAACTTGCCCGCTTGGTTGAAGATCTGGTCGAAGCAGACCCCCATGAAGTCGACGAACATCAGCTCGGCGACTGGCCTGAGGCCGGTGGCTGCCGCGCCGGCGGCGGCACCGATGAAGGCGCTCTCGCTGATCGGCGTGTCGAGCACACGGTCACGCCCGAACTCCGGCATCAGGCCCTTGGTCACGCCGAGCACACCGCCCCAGGCGTCGTCCTCGCCCGGCGCGCCCATGCCGCCGGCGTTGTCCTCGCCCATCACCACCACGGTGGGATCGCGGCGCATTTCCTGTGCCAGGGCCTCGTTGATCGCCTGACGGAATGATTTCTTGGCCATTTCGTTTCCCTCCCGCGCTCAGTATTTCACGTAGACGTCGGTCAACAGGTCAGCCTCGGTCGGGGCCGGGGCTGCGACGGAGTCTGCGACCGCCTTGTCGATCAGCGCCTTGGCCTCGGCCTCGATCTCGTCGAGCTGGGCCGGCTCCAAAAGGCTGGTCTCGGTCACCCGCTGCCGGAAGGCCTTGAGGCAATCGATGCTGTCGCGCAGCTTCTCGACCTCGCCCTCGCCGCGGTAGGTCTGGGCATCGCCCTCGAAGTGACCGAAGTAGCGGTTCAGCTTGACGTGGATCAGGCTCGGTCCGCCGCCGTCGCGGGCCCGCGAGATCGCCTCGCCGGCCGCCTCGTAGACCGCGAAGAAGTCGTGGCCATCGACCTGGACGCCCGGCATGCCGAAGGCCTCGGCGCGCTGGACCTGGCTGCCGCCAACCGACCAGACCGCGGCCGTCGACTCGGCATACCCGTTGTCCTCGACGACGAAGACCGCCGGCAGGTTCCAGACCTTCGCCAGGTTATAGGATTCCAGGGTCGTGCCCTGGTTCGAGCCGCCGTCGCCGACGAAGCAGACCGCGACGCCGCCGGTCTTGAGCGTCTTGGCGGTCAGGGCCGCGCCGCAGATCAGCGGCGGGCCGCCGCCGACGATGCCATTGGCGCCCATCATGCCCTTGGAGAGGTCGGCGATGTGCATGGAGCCGCCCTTGCCGCCGCAGAGGCCGTCCTTGCGCCCGTAGATCTCCTTCATCATCGCGATCGGGTCACAGCCCTTGGCAATGCAGTGGCCGTGGCCGCGGTGGGTGGAGCCGATGCAGTCCTTGTCCTCCAGGTGCATGCAGACACCGACGCCCGAGGCCTCTTCCCCGGCATAGAGATGAACGAAACCGGGAATCCCGCCCCCGGCGAACTCGGTGTGCACGCGTTCCTCGAATTCCCGGATGGTGCACATCTGGGTATAGGCTTTGATGAGGTCGTCCCTGCCTATCTGCAGCATGGTATGCTTGCCTCCCTTCGGCTCTGGATCGGCCCTACCTGGGCGCCTGGGTCCTACCGGCCGCCGCGCCTGCGCGCGACCGACCGCCTTTCGCCGTCGGTTCAGACACACCCGACGACGTTCCCGCACCTTCGAAGCGGGTGCGGTGCCAACTTTTCCCGAGCCTTGGGGCCGATCCGGCCGGCACCAGCCGGTCCGTCGTCACCCTGTTAGGAGGGGGCCATTCTGCGACTCGCCGCTTCAAATCGCAAGAGAGCCGACGTGAGGATTCCGTGATCCCTGTGCCCCACCGCCGGGCTTGCGCCGTCGGTGCCCTTCCGGCAGTGACTGGCAAGGGTCTTTTCAACCCCGTGGAGGTCGCTTATATAGCGCGGCGCAGCGGCTTCTCCGCGAAGCCGGGAAATAAAATCTTCGCAACAGGGCAACGCCGTCACGATCGTTTTCAAGGGAACGCTTGAGACAGCGACGCGATGAACCAAGACCAGCTGCTTGACCTCCAGAACCTGACCAAGCGCTTCGGCCGCCTGACCGCGGTCGACGCCATGTCCTTTTCCGTCGCCCGCGGCGAGGTGCTCGGCTTTCTCGGACCGAACGGCTCGGGCAAGACCACGACCATGCGGATGGTCACCGGCTTCCTGCCGCCGACCTCGGGCAGCGCCGTGGTCTGCGGCCACGAGGTGACCCGCGCGCCGATCGAGGTCAAACGACGGGTCGGCTACCTGCCCGAGGGCGCGCCGCTCTACGGCGACATGACCCCGGTGGAGCTGCTCGACTTCGTCGCGCGGATCCGCGGCTTCGGGGGTTCCGAGAAGACCGGCCGGATCGACAAGGCGGTCGCCAGCCTGATGCTGGAGGAAGTCGCCCACCGGCCGATCGACACCCTGTCCAAGGGCTTCAAGCGCCGCGTCGGCATCGCCCAGGCGATCCTCCACGACCCCGAGGTCCTGATCCTCGACGAGCCGACCGACGGCCTGGACCCGAACCAGAAGCACGAGGTGCGCGGCCTGCTGAACGAACTGGCCGGCGACAAGGCGATCGTGATCTCGACCCACATCCTCGAGGAGATCGAGGCGCTCTGCACCCGGGCCATCGTCATCTCCCGCGGCCGCCTGGTCGCCGACGAAACGCCGGAGGCCCTGCTCGCGCGCTCGGCCTACAACAACGCGGTGCGGGTCCGGATCGGCGCCGAGCAGATGGCGGACACCGTCTCGGTGCTGAGCAGAGCCAAGCTGCGCTTCATCGACAAGAGCGCGCTCAACGGCCGGGCCAACCTGGTGGTTCAGTTCGAGGACCGCGACGAGCGCGACCTGGAGGCGGTGGTGACCAACGCGCTCGCCGACGGCAACATCGGCACCGCCGAGATCCAGCGCGAGCGCGGCCGGCTCGACGACGTCTTCCGCAGCTTGACCGCGGGGACCTGAGCCATGGCGGGCACCCTGACGATCCTGAGGCGGGAGCTGGCCGGCTATTTCACCAGCCCGCTCGCCTATGTCTTCATCACCATCTTCCTGATGCTCTCCGGCGCGCTCACCTTCTACCTCGGCGGTTTCTTCCAGCGCGGCCAGGCCGACCTTCAGGCCTTCTTCCTGTTCCACCCCTGGCTCTATCTCTTCCTGATCCCGGCGGTGGCGATGCGGCTCTGGGCCGAGGAGCGCAAGACCGGGACCATAGAGTTCCTGATGACCCTGCCGGTCTCGACCGGCCAGGCCGTGGCCGGCAAGTTCCTGGCCGCCTGGGCCTTTGCCGGCATCGCACTGCTCCTGACCTTCCCGATATGGATCACGGTCAACGTCCTGGGCACGCCGGACAACGGCGTGATCCTGGCGACCTACCTGGCCAGCTGGCTGATGGCCGGGGGCTTCCTGGCGATCGGCGCCTGCCTCTCGGCGGTGACCCGGAACCAGGTCATCGCCTTCGTGCTCGCCGCCGCGGTCTGCTTCGTCTTCAACCTCGCCGGGATCGAGCTGGTCCAGAACTTCCTGCGCGCCTGGACCCCCGGGTTCTTCGCCGACGCGGTCGGCTCCTTCTCCTTCCTGTCGAACTACCAGGCGATTTCCCAGGGCGTAATCGACCTGCGCCACCTGCTGTTCTTCGGTTCGCTGATCGGCATCGCGCTGCTGATCAACACCCTGATCGTCGACCTGCGCAAAGGGGTCTGAGGCGACCATGAGCAAAGGACTGACCTCGGCGACCCGCAACCGCCTGGCCCTCGCCGCGATCGTTCTGGCGATGGTGCTCTTCGTCGCCTTCAACATACTGACCCGGGCGACCCTGACCCAGACCCGGCTCGACCTGACCGAGCAGCGGCTCTTCACCCTTTCCGAGGGTACCCGCAAGGTCCTGGCCGAGATCGACGAGCCGCTGACCCTGCGCTTCTATCTCTCCAAGGCGCTGGTCGAGGCCAACCCCTACTACGGCAACCACGCCCGGCGGGTCGAGGAGTTGCTGCGCGAGTACGAACGCTTGGCCGCCGGCGGGATCCGCCTTCAGGTCTACGATCCCGAGGCCTTCTCGCCGGAGGAGGACCAGGCGGTGGCCGAGGGCCTGCAGGGCGCCGCCTTGGCTGCCGGCGCGGGCGTCGTCTACTTCGGCCTGACCGGCTTCAACGCGACCGACGACAGCGACGTCATCCCCTTCTTCCAGCCCGAGCGCGCGGCCTTCCTGGAGTACGACCTAACCCGCCTGGTCCACAACCTGGCCAATCCGGAAAAGCCGAAAGTCGCCGTGCTGGGCGCCCTGCCGCTGCAGGGCAACGGCCTGACCGGCTTCCGGCCCTGGCTGGCGACCTCTTCCCTCGAGCAGTTCTTCGACCTCTCCTTCCTCGAGGTGCAGGGCGAGACCCTGGAGATCGGCGAAGGGATCGAGGTGCTGCTTCTGGCCCAGCCCGAGGGTCTGTCCCAGGGCGCGCTCTACGCCGTCGACCAGTTCGTCCTGCGGGGCGGCCGGGTCCTGGCGCTGATCGATCCCTGGTCCGAGGCCTTGTCCGAGATCAACCAGCGCAGCGGCGGCTACGTCAGTACAGGGGCGGCCGAGATGGCGCCCCTGCTGGCAGCCTGGGGCCTGGCGATCGACCCCGAGACCATCGTCGGCGACCGGCTCTCGGCCCGCAAGGTGGCGGCCCGGGTGCGCGGCCGCCAGGTGGTGACCGAGTACGTGCCCTGGCTCTCGCTCGGCGCCGAGCGTCTGGCGGCCGAGGACACGGTCACGACCGAGCTCCAGGTCATCAACCTCAACGCCGCCGGTGCGATCACCGCAGTCGAGGGTGCCACCACCGCCCTGGAGCCCCTGATCACCTCGAGCGAGCAGAGCCTGCCGATCGCGGTCTCCGAGATCCAGGTCGCGCCCGACCCGGTCGCCCTGCTGGCCAAGTTCCTGGGTCCCGGCGAATCCAAGGTCCTGGCGGCCCGGGTCACCGGCGCGGTCGAGACCGCCTTCCCAGACGGCCCGCCCGAGGCCCTGCTGGAGGCGTCCGGGGACGCCGAGGCTTTGAAGCAGGCACACCTGACCGAATCCGAAGGTGCCGCCAACCTGATCGTGATCGCCGATTCCGACCTGCTGGTCGATAGCGTTTGGTCGCGAGCCGACAGCCTCTTCGGCCAGCAGCTTGCCTTGCCGATCGCCAACAACGTCGACCTGGTGGTCAATTCCCTGGACAACCTCAGCGGCAGCGAGGGGCTGATCAGCCTGCGCGGCCGGGCCCTGGTCGACCGGCCGCTGACCCTGATTGAAGACATCCAGCGCGATGCCGAGCTGGAATACCGCCAGCAGGAGCAGGCCATTGTCGAGCGCATCGAGAAGGCCGAGGAGGAGATCGCCCGCCTGCAGCAGGAAGAGCAGGCGACCGGAATCTTGCAGAGCGCCGAAGCCGACCAGGCGCTGGCCAAGCTGCGCAGCGACCTGATCCAGGCTCGGCGCGAGTTGCGCGACGTCCAGCGCGCGCTGCGTCGGGACATCGGCGAGGTCGAGGCCTGGGTCAAGGGCGTCAACATCTGGGGCATGCCTTTGGTGACCGTGGTCATCGCCGCCGGCGTGCTCTGGCTGCGCCGCCGACGGGCGGCACGTTCGGCCCGGAGCGGTGCGGCGAGAGCGGAGGCAACCGCATGACCCCGCGCAACTTCGCGATCCTGGCAGTGGTCACCCTGGCAACGGTGGCCGGGGCGATCTATGCCCTGCGCGAGCAGCCGGTCACCCGCCAGGCCCTGAAGCCGGAGGAGCCGGTCTTCCCGCTGCTGCAGGAGCGACTCAACGACGCCGCCAAGCTCGAGGTGACCACGGCGGAGGGTTCGGTGATCCTGTCCCGCGAGGCCGAAGGCGGCTGGACACTGCCCAGCAAGCAGGGCTTTCCGGCGCGCGAGGCCATCGTCCGTGAGGTCATTCTCGCCCTGCGCACGCTCAAGATCGCCGAGCCCAAGACCCGCAAGCCCGAAGGCTTCGTCCGGCTCGAGGTCGAGGACGTCGAGAGCGAGGGCGCCAGGTCGCGTCTGGTCCGGGTCAGTGCCGCCGACGGCACGGTCCTCGCCGAGGCTCTCTTGGGTCGGGATCGCCCGGGCGCCCTGGGCGACGCCGGTGGCGGCACCTACTACCGCGTCCCGGGTGGGGAGCAAGCCTGGCTGGCCGCCGGCATGGTCGAGCTGCCGGCGGGCGAGCGCGCCTGGCTGCAGACCGACGTGGTTCACATCGCCGCCAACACGGTCGCGCGCATCGAGGTGGCGCATGCCGACGGCACCCGCTTCGCCGCGACCCGCGCCAGCGCCGAGGACGAAGGCTTCGAGCTGGCAGAACTGCCGGAGGGCCGCAAGGCGGCGGCCAGCAAGACCTCGCGGCTCGGCTCGGCCCTTGCCTTCGTCAGCTTCGACGAGGTCGCGCCGGCCGCGGAGACCGAGTTCGTCGCCGCGCCCAACCGCACCACGGTGACCACCTTTGACGGGGTCGCGGTCACGGTCGAGCTGGGTGAGGCCGACGGCGAGCTCTGGGCCAAGCTCTCGGCATCGCTGGACCAAGACGCCCCGGCGGAGGCCGAGGCCCGCAGCGCCGCCGAGGCGCAGGTCTCCGAGATCACCGCCCAGACCGAGGGCTGGGCCTACCGCCTGGACGACCGCATCGTGAAGCGGCTCCTGCCCAAGGTCGAGGAATACCTGGAAGCGGAACCCGAACCTGCGTCCTGAGGGCTGCCGCTTCCGCCGAACCGAGTCCCAACCGTGAACGCCTGACCGGTTCTCACCTCCTCGGTCAGTGCCGGGCTAGCGCACTTCCGCCGCCGTCACCGTGACCACGCCCGCCTTGGCCATCTTGGCGCGGGCGGCGGCGAGCGAGCCGTCCAGGTCGATGGCGCGGCAGGCATCTTCGATCAGCACGGTCTCGAAGCCGAGGCGTCGGGCGTCGAGGCCCGAGAACTGAACGCAGAAATCGGTTGCCAGGCCGCAGAGGAAGACCCGGTCCAGCCCGCGCTCGCGCAGGTAGCCGCCGAGCCCGGTCGGCGTGGTCTGGTCGTTCTCGAAGAAGGCGGAGTAGGAATCGATCGCCGGCCGAAAGCCCTTGCGTAGGATCAGCTCCGCCTGGGGCAGCGCCAGATCGGCGTGGAAGGCGGCGCCCGCCGTGCCCTGAACACAATGGTCGGGCCAGAGCACCTGCGTGCCGTAATCCAGCTCGATGGTCTCGAAAGGCTGACGACCGGCATGGCTGGAGGCGAAGGAGAGATGCCCGCCGGGGTGCCAGTCCTGGGTCAGGACGACGTGGCCGAAGCGGCCCGCCAGCTCGTTGATCACCGGCACCACGGCCTCACCGTCCGGCACCGCCAGGGCGCCGCCGCTGCAGAAGTCGTTCTGCACGTCGATGACCAGAAGCAGGTCGTCGTCCTTTGGGTTGATGCGCTCGGTCATGATCCGGGTCCTTCTCCCAACCGCCTCGACCGGCGCGAGGAGAGCCGGCCGACTCCGACAGGCTGCCACAGCGGGTCGCGCGATGCAGCCCTCAAGCTTCGAAGCGCAGGGAGGCGATTCATCGCTGGCCCAGAGGCCCACAGCACCCTGGAACTGTCTCAGAGATAGCTCCAACCTCGACCTCGGTCAGGACCCTGGGATGAAGTTCCACATCTCCGGTGTTCGTCAGTCGAGGGGGTAAACCTCGGGCTGACGCAAGCCGGCCGGATGCACAGATTTATCATTTGTGATCCTTCGGGCATCCGGGCAGGCTTGGGGAATGGACGACTTGGCAACGATGATCGCCGCCGAGATCCCGGCGCTCCGCCGCTACGCGCGCGCCCTGTTGCGCGACGCCGAACGGGCCGACGACCTGGTCCAGGATTGCCTGCTGCGGGCCTGGTCGCGACGCCACCTCTGGCGCCAGCCGGGCAACCTCAGGGCCTGGCTCTTCACCATCCTGCACAACCTCTACGCCAACCAGATGCGCAGCCTGTCGCGCCAGCCGCGCTTCGCGCCCTCGGAGGCGGCAGAGCACCTGGGGCAGAACGCCCGCCAGGGGGACCAGATGGAGACGTCCGAGGTCCTGGACGCGCTGGACAACCTCAACGATGACCAGCGCGAGGCGATCCTGCTGGTCGGGGTCGAGGGGCTGCGCTACGAGGAGGCCGCCGCGGTCCTGGGTGTGCCGGTCGGGACCGTGATGTCGCGCCTGTCCCGCGGCCGCGAACGGCTGCGCGATCTGACCGATCGGGGCAACGTGCCGCCGATCCGGAGGGTCAAATGAGCGACCCGAAACTGGTGTCCCTGGACGACCTCCAGGCCTACGTCGACGAGGAGCTGACGCCGGAGCGCCGCGCCGAGGTCGACGCTCATCTGGCCCAGAGCCCCGACGACGCCGAGCGGGTCAGCGCCTATCGCCGGCAGAACCGGGCCCTGCGCGCGGCCCTCGCCGGCGTCGGCAACGAGGCGGTGCCCGCTTCCATGCTCGCGATCCTGCAGGACCGCCCGCCGGTTCGCGAGATCACTTGGCTGCCGCGGGCCGCCGCGGCCGTCCTGCTCCTGGCGATCGGCGGCGCCCTGGGAGGCGCGCTCGGCTGGGGCTACGACAAGCTGCCCTTGTTTGGGCTCGAGGAGAAGCGCTTCCTGCGCGAGGCCGTGGCCGCGCATCAGGTCTACGCCGCCGACCGGCGCCACGCGGTCGAGGTCGCCGCCATCGAGCGGGATTACCTGCAGAGCTGGCTGACCCAGCGCCTGGGCGTGCCGATCATGGCCCCGGACCTCAGCGAGGCCGGGCTGAGCCTTCTGGGCGGGCGCCTACTCTCGACCGTCCACGGCCCGGCGGCCTTGCTGGTCTACGAGACCCGCGAGGGCGAGCGGGTAACCTGCTACATCACCGCCGAGGCCAAACGTCTGGCGCCCGGAAAGGTCTACCTAGAGGACGAGGCCACCGTCGCTCTGGCCTGGCCGACCAGCAACCTAGCCTACGCGGTCAGCGGCGCAGCCAGCCGCGAGCGCTTGGCCGAGATCGCCGGCGTCGTCAACCGCAAGCTCAAGCAGTTGGAAGACAGCTGATGCCAAGGAGCGTCGCGCTCCAGGCATCCGGCAATACCACGGTCCGATGGTCAATCGAGCGGTCGCTCAACACGCGCGGGCAAGGGCCTCGCTTCTGGGGAGTTCCGTACGCTTGGTGAAACGGCAGGTCACGCAGAACCTGGGCCTCTCGGGGCGGCAGATCTTGCCCTCGATCACCCCTTGCCCGACTTCCCCAGACAGACGAATTTCGAACTGGTCTAGGGTCTCGCCAAAGATCGTACGCGGCTTACAGTAGTAGTAGTTGAAAATATCAGCCTCGAAGCGTTCCCCCGTGAGGCTGTACCTGCCCGCTGAGTAGTGCCGGTCGTTGCCGCCGATCATCAGGCCATGCTCGAGGACGTAAACGCCACAGTTCTCCCATCCATAGGGACCATAAATCTCACCGGTCCAAATTCCTTCCACCGACATATGCGCCGCCTCCGTAGTAAGGGCGGCCCGCAACGCTGGGGCCAACGGGTCACCGACTGATACGCTGCGTCCAGGCTAACGTTGCTTCAAGGCCGTCTCTTACCATCACATGCCAATCTCTCGCGTCCCGTGCAGGGTGTGGATCGAACGAGGCCGTCGTCGTTCGCCGCGACTCCAGATAGGTCAAGTCAGGTGCTCCAAGCTACGGAACCGGAGCCGAGTGACCTCCAAAGGCGGCTTGATGCCGAGGAGAACTGCACTCGGCCTTGGTAGATACCGGACAAGCCGGCATCGGATCCGTCACCGGCGCTCAAGGATTTCGGTCGAACGTTCTCGGTGGCATGGAATGGCAGGAGTTCCAAGCAACACAACGGCATGCTCAGCACGGTGCAAGCAAATGGTAGGGCCGGATTTCGTCCGAGAAGTCTCGGCGGAGGTCTGGGGCTGTTCAGAGATTGAAGGACCGCTAAAGGATCGCCGTCTTTTCCAAGAACCCCCGGACCACGTTGCCCGCCGGAATGCAAACATGATGGGGGCTTTAATCGATGAGGACGGCGGACTCCGATACGAAACCTAAGTCGGACGCATTTAAGAGGATTGACCGGCCAACCTTTATCGGCGCCCTGGTGCTTCTTCTCGGTGTCACGCTCCCGCTCCTGATCTGGTCCCGGGAGGGTGCTGTTTTCGTGGCCGCGGCCAAAACAATGATGACGGATGTGCTGGGCGGCATCTACCTGCTCATAGGTCTAGGTGCGCTCTTCTTCATGGTCTTTATCATCTTCAGCGACATCGGAAACATCCGGCTCGGCGAGGCCGACGAGGCGCCCGAGTTCTCGACCGGCTCCTGGGCAGCGATGCTGTTTTGCGGCGGGATCGGAGCCAGCATCCTCTACTGGGCTCCGATCGAGTGGGCCTACTATTTCCAGAAACCGCCGTTCCAGCTCGAGCCCGGCGGCAAGGAGGCCATCCTCTGGTCTGCGACCTACGGGCCGTTCCACTGGGGCCCGATCGCCTGGGCGATCTATCTCGTGCCGGCCGTCCCCATCGCCTATTTCTTCCACGTCCGCCGCAAGCCGGTGCTGAAGATATCCTTGGCACTGATGCCAGTGCTGGGCGAAACGCAGGCCGGACGATGGCCCGGCAAGCTCATCGATGTGCTGTTCGTCTTCGGCCTGATCGGTGGCGGCGCGACATCTCTCGGTCTGGCGGCACCGCTCATCAACGAGGGGCTCTCGACGCTCACCGGCCTACCCAAGACGGTCGGGACGCAGCTCGCCGTCCTCGCCGCCTGCACGGTGATCTTCGGCTACTCGGCCTACGCCGGGCTGGAAAAGGGCATCAAGATCCTGTCCAACATCAACTTCTGGGGCGTGCTCGGGCTGCTCGCCTTTATCTTCGCCGCGGGACCGACCGTGTTCATGTTCGAGACCGGCTTGGAGGCGCTGGGTCGGATGCTCTCGAACTTCTTCGAGATGGCCGCCTGGACCGAGGCGTTCGCGGGTCTGGCTAGCTTCACCGACACCCGCTTCCCTCAGCAATGGACGGTCTTCTACTGGGCTTGGTGGCTGGTCTTCTCGCCCAGCATGGGGCTGTTCATCGCGCGCATCTCGCGCGGACGGACCATCAAGCAGATGGTCGTGGGCTCGCTCTTCTTCGGCTCGATGGGCTGCTTCCTGTTTTTCATGGTGCTGGGCAACTACGGTATCTATCTGCAGCTGACCGAGGCCCTCGATGTCGTCGCCCTGCTCGATGCCGGCGGCGGTCCCGAAGCCGTCTACGCCATCCTGGGTACGCTGCCTCTGGCCGGCCTCGTGATATTCGCCTTCACCCTGCTCGCGGTGATCTTCACGGCGACGACCTTCGATTCCATTTCCTACATCCTCGCCGCGGTGGTGCAGTCCGACGTCTCCGAAGAGCCGATGCGATGGAACCGCCTGTTCTGGGCTTTCGCGCTGTCGGTGCTGCCGATGACGCTGTTGCTCATCGGCGGCCTCGAATCTCTGCAGACCGCCGCTATCGTTGGCGGTATTCCCCTGATCGTGATCTCGGTCATGCTGGCCGCGTCGGCGCTTCGGGCGGCCGGCTTCGACCTGAGGCAACATCCGGACTACCAGGATCCGGTCATCAACATCGAGGAGCTGTCGGGAATCGACCCCTGGTCGGACGAGGGACTGGCCTTGGCACGCTTCGAGCGCGCCAAGGCGAAGGCGCAAGAAGCGACGCAGTCGCAGCGCGATGCCGTGGAGGCGCTTCAAAAGGTCCCGCTGATTACCGACGACGCGGTCGATGAGGACGCGCGCGCGCGCCGGGCCGCGTTGGAGCAGGCGGTGCTGGAGGCCAACGAGGCGAAACTGGATGCGTCCCGAGCCGCCGGCCTCGCCTGGGAGGACTTCTCGCTCGCCATGAAGAAGCTCAGCCGGGCGCAGGCGAGGCAACGAGCGACGACGTTGCCACCAGAGTGATGACCGGCGCCTGATCGGCACTGTCTTCGATCTCGAGGATCGCGGCGCGCCCGAACTCAAGGGGGTCTGGAGACATGCTCCCGGTTTGGCGGGCGAAGGGGCCCCCGCGTCTATCCGACGACTTGGCGATCTGACAGCATCATTCGACCCAGCCGAGAACGTTGCGGAGCACGCTCCAGCGCCTCTTGGACGTCTTTTCGTGGCGGCCGAGGATCCAGTAGTTGAAGAGCCGCTCGCTGGTGCCATCGAGGCGATTCAAGCCGATCCAGTTTCCGAGGTACTCCCGAAAATGCGAATCCTCGCGCCCGCCAATTACGAAGACGAGCGGGACCCCAAAGCTTCCGTCCTCGGCTGCGTGAACGAACTTGAATTTCGGATAGATCAGGGTCCAAGCGGCGCCGCCCTCCGCCGACGTGACCAAACCGTCCAGGCCGGCCACCTTTCCCGCGAAGAAGTCGCGCTCGGTTTCCAACTCCACGAGTTCCACGTTGTCGAAGCCTTCCGCCCTGATCCGGTCGCCGAAATAGGTTTTTTCCAGAATGCCCATCCTGATCGGGCCAAGGGCGCGGATTCGATTGGCCGTGGCAAAATCGACGGCGCGGTGATCCGGCACGATCACACCCAGGTGCACGACGAGGTAGGGATCCGAAAGCAGCGCGCGTTCGGCCAGCGAGGGAACCCCAGCGATCCCGGAAACCGCGAAATCGAAATGATCGGCGTCGAGCTGATCGAGAAGCGTCTCCCTCTGATAGGGTACGAATTCGATCGATGCCCCCAGGTCCTGTGCCAAGTGATGGGCCAGCTCCACGTCGTAGCCGACCAAGTCCCCGGC
>JASJAL010000261.1 GCA_030067055.1 Kiloniellales bacterium
GCTGTCTTCCCGGAGCCCCGCCCGAAAGAGCGGGGCTTTTTTGTTCCTCGGGGTCCCGGTGGGTACGGGAGCCGGACTGTTAATCCGGCCGCTCCAGGTTCGAAGCCTGGCCGGGGAGCCAGACACCGCGTGGGTGAGCCCAGAGGGGTGGCGCCGTCTCCAAAACGGATGCCCGCAGGTGCAAGCCCTGCCACCCTCGCCAGGAGATCCGGGGTGCTCCCGGGAGGGAGCTTAAAGAGGCCTGATCCCGGCCTCGCCCGGCGGGCAGGGCGGCAAAGCGAGAGCCGAAAGGCGGAAAGGAGAAGCGGAAACACAGTGTCGGTTCGTCCAAGCGGTAGGACCTTCGCCCGATGAGCGAATGATCCCGGTTCGAGTCCGGGACCGACGACCGACTGGGTGTAGCTCAGCCTGGCCAGAGCACCTCCCTCGGACGGAGGAAGTCCTTGGTTCGAATCCAAGTGCCCAGACCAAAACGACGGTGGCGCTAGTGTCAGTGGCAGCACGTGACGCTGTGGACGTCAAAGCGAGGGTTCGATTCCCCGCGCCACCCCAAACGAAGCGGTGCTGGTGTTCAACGGCAGCATCTCTGACTTCCACCCAGAGGGTATCGGTTCGACTCCGATGCACCGCTCCAAGCGACGGTCCTCTAGCGGCCTAGGAGCCCTGCTTCTCAGGCAGGATAACGTGGGTTCGAATCCCATCCGTCGCTCCATAGCGAGGAAAACCGTGGGCAAAACTCTTGCACTGCGGAGGGCTAAACTTTGCGTAAAGGCGCCATAAATATCGGTAAACAATTTGGTTATTAATGCAAGAACGGAGGGTTAACTTGGGCCATGCGCTGGGTCCGCGGGTGATCTTTGCAAGATCGCGGCCGGCAGAGTTCGATTCTCTGATGGTCCACCAGGCGACGGTCGTCTAGCGGCCTAGGATCCCGGATTTTCAATCCGGAGGACGTGGGTTCGAATCCCACCCGTCGCTCCAGTTTCGAACCTTTGAAGGAGAAAGAGACATTTGAAGAGGCTCGGCTGGCTGACGGGGAAGCAAGGTCCTTACACGGCCCGACATGGGAGTTCGAATCTCTCGCCGAGTACCAGTGACCCGAAGCTGAAGGGATCAGTCCCGGCCTGCGAAGCCGGGGGTTGCAGGTTCGAGTCCTGCCGGGTCAGCCAGACAGAACGACCGGAAGCTGAAATGGCACAGTCCCCGGCTTCGAACCGGGAGGTTGTGGGTTCGACTCCCACCCGGTCGCCCAAGAATAGGATGGGTGGCAGAGCGGTAATGCGCCGGGTTGCTAACCCGCGGCCACCGAAAGGTGACGGAGGTTCGATCCCTCCCCCATCCGCCAAGACAGCTCCCCTTTGCTTTGGGGGCGCGCCCTAGTCGTTCAACGGCCAGGATACCGGACTGTCGATTCGGAGATCGGGGTTCGATTCCCCGCTAGGGCGCCAGGACTAAGGGCCCCGGTAGTTTAAGCGGGCAGAACGCCGGCTTTGTAACCCGGTGGTGCCGGATCGTGGCCGGCCTGGGGCTCCAGGAATCGAGGACCCGTGGCCTGACGGGGAAGCAGCGGATTCTTAATCCGCGACATGTGGGTTCGAATCCCACCGGGTCCTCCAGTGCGGTGTAGCTCAGCGGCAGAGCCGTCCCCTCATAAGGGATGGAGTCGGGGGTTCGAGTCCCTCCACCGCGACCAGACATGACGGACCCGTGGTTCGATGGGGAGACGGCGGACTTTTAATCCGCAGCATGCAGGTTCGAATCCTGCCGGGTCCTCCAGGACCGTGGAACAGGCCAGTGTGGCGCAATTGGTAGACGCACCCGACTCAGACTCGGGGTGTTGTGGGTTCGAATCCTACCACTGGCACCAGACATAGACGGAAGGGCAAGCAGATTGGCGACTGCACCGGTCTTGAAAACCGGCGAGCCTTGAAGGGCCTTGGGGGTTCGACTCCTCCCCCCTTCCACCAAGCCTGGGTGTCTCTGGTGAAGCTGGTGCTCACGTCCGGTCGAAGCCCGGAAGAACGAGGTTCGATTCCTCGGGGACACACCATCGCTCGGCCTTTGCGCGCGTGTTAGACTGTTTTCCCTTGCCTCCTCGGGAGATGGGGCAATGCAGCGCAAGATCATTCCCGACGTCATCAGCGGCCGACGCTTGATGCATCTCGGAGATGGCGCGACGGTCCGTGAGGCCGCGCAGGTCATGCGTGAAGAGAAGATCGGCTGCGTCCTGGTCATGGACGGCCAGGCCCTGCTGGGAATCTTTACGGAACGCGACTTGGTCACGCGGGTGGTCGCCGAGGGACTCGAACCCGACACGACCCGGCTCCACGACGTGATGACCCGCGACCCGGATACGATCTCGGCCGACGACATGGCGATCGAGGCCTTGCGCCTCATGGACGACGGGGGCTTCCGCCACCTGCCGGTGCTGAAGGACGGCCAGGTGGTCGGCGTCGTCTCCCGGCGGGATTTCTCCGGCCTCGAGAAGGCAAGGATGGACGAAGAGGCGGCCATCTGGGATCGCATTCGTTAGTCCCGAGGGTTCGACGGTGGTTGTCGAACCCGAACTTGAGTGACGTCACGTACAGGCTCTGCAGGTCGAAGGGTTCGTTCGATCCTATGAGTCCGGGCCGTTCTCGTTGACCGCTCACTCCAGTCGTCTAGGCTCGCAGTCGCCTTCTGTGGAGTCGACAAGGAGTCTCTGTATGCCCAAAACGAAGCCCGCCCGCGCCACAGCCGCAACACCCGGTGGTCGCAGTGTTGCCAAGCCGCAAGGATCCAAACCCAAGTCGACCTCCGTCGCCCGTCGCAAGGCTGCCAGGCGCAGGACTTCGGCGCCACGGAGGAGCGGGCGGGTCAGCGTCGCGTCCAAGAAGAATCAGCTCGTCGTCCTGGATCAGAACACCGCCGAGCTGAGAGGCGACCTTCAGGCGATCAAGGCTCCGGCCGACAAGGCGCACAACGCGATCGAGAAGGTCAAGGCACCGCTGCTCCTGCCCGGCCAGATCAAGGCCAAGGTCCAGCGGGTCAAGACCGTTGCGAAGGGACTCGATTCGCTCGCGCGTCTGGCCAGCATCATCCCGGGGCCGATCGGCATCGGTGCTAAAGGTTTGCACCGCGCGCTCGTTCCGCTCATTGGCAAGCGCGGCGTGCCGGGCGTCCTCGACCAGGTCCTTTCCGCGCTCACCCGGGTCGACCGCGCACTGAAGCCGGTCGTGAAAAAGCTCAATCAGGTCGAACGCCCGATCGACGCGGCGCGCGACGACCTCGAAAACCTGCTCGTCCAGGTCAGCCGCCTCGAGGCCATCGCGGAGTCCGTGCGAAGCCACTACGGTGCAACGCCACCCGAGGATGTTCAGGCCTGCCTGGGCAAGCTGAATGACGGCCTTGGCCTGGTCGTCGGGCCGATGCGCGCTACGCGCCAGCGCGCGGCCGGACCGCTTGCCGAGCTGGCCAAGGGCCTCGATCAGCTGCGCGCCGCGCTCAAGCCTTTGGATGCCATCGCCCGCGACGTCAATCGCGCCTTGTCCCAGCTCGAGTCAAAGACCGTGCGGCAGATCTCGAAGGCCCTCAACAAGATCGCCCGCGCCGTCAAGCCGATCCTCGATCTTTGGGACAAGATCATCAAGAACACCATCGGACGACTCCTGAAGGCGCTCGGCATCAACCTCGGTGCCATCGACCGCTTCTTCAAGAACCTGATCAAGGCGCTCAATCCCTTCAAGGGCCTGCAACGCAAGATCGACCAGATCACCCGCAACCTGGCGGCCCGCGTGGCGGCCCTGCCTGCGGTGGCGGCCCTGCTGCGCGCCCTCGGCGCCTTGCCGGATCTCGAGCGCCAGCTCGATCGCGAGATACAAAAGGTCCTGCGCGGCGCCTGCCGGACGCTACTGCTGCCGCCGGGAGCCAAGGCAGGCTCAAAGGCCAAGCCAAAGGCGGCCCCCAGAATGCGCGCCAAGGCGGCCTAGGCTCTCCAGCACCGCCCATCTCGGCGACGTAGCCGAAGTCCATCTCAACCAGGTTGGGCCGGAACGTCGGTGCAAAGTTGCCGGCTAGCACGAGGCCGGCCGAGCTCTTGGCCGCTGGGCCCGCGACCGTTGTCTCGCGCAATACCGCCGCGGCGGCCTCGGCGTTGAGGCCGACCTTCCACCAAGCGGGGAGCTGCCCCGCTACTCCGCTGCCTTGTCGAAGGCCACGTGGAGGGGCTCATCCAGATGGCGCAGCTCGCGGTCGAGGCGGATGCCGGCGTGGGCGCGCGGCGGGGCCAGGGGCGCGAGCAGGCTGTAGATGACCGGAATGAGAACCAACGTGAAGACGGTTGCAATGCCCAGGCCGCCGAAGACGACCCAGCCGATGGCGCTGCGCGCCTCGGCTCCTGGACCGCTCGCCAGGATCAGCGGCAGTGCGCCCAGGACCGTGGACAGCATGGTCATAATGACTGGCCGCAGGCGGGTCGCCGCGGCAGTCCTGACCGCTTCGCCGACCGACATACCTCGGTCGCGCAGCTGATCGGCGAACTCGACCACCAGGATGCCGTTCTTGGCCATCAGTCCGACCAGCATGATCAGGCCGATCTCGCTGTAGATATTGAGGCTCGACCCGGTAAGCGCGAGGGCGAAGACTGCGGCCGCAAGGCCGAAGGGCACGGTCAAGAGAATGACCAGCGCGCTCAACACGCTCTCGAACTGCGCGGCCAGGACCAGCAGCACGACCAGGATCGCGACGGCGAAGGTGATCGCGACCTCGTTCGAGGTGTCCTGCAAGGTCGCCGCCTCGTTCAGGAAGCGCAGGCCGATCCCCTCCGGCAGGACCTCCTCGGCAATCGCCTCGACGTCGGCGATCGCCTGCGACAGGGGATAGCCCGGGGGAAGGCCAGCGTCGATCTCGACGGCGCGCCGCTGGCCGGTCCGGTCCAGCTCGGCCGCGACTCCGGTCTCCTGCAGCCTAACGAAGGCCGAGAGCGGTACCAGCTCGCCTCGCGTCGAAGCGACGAAAAGGTTGTGCAGGTCGGTGGGATCGTTGATCGCGCCGGCTGCAGACTCCAGCAACACCGGGACCGAGCGGTCGTTGACGTTGAGCTCCGCGACCTCGAAGCCGTCGATCATGGCCCGCAGGGTATCGACGATGCCCTGGACCGGCACCCCCAGGTCCTCGGCGCGCCGGCGGTCGACCTCGAGGGTCAACTGAGGCTGGGTCTGCTGGTACTC
>JASJAL010000262.1 GCA_030067055.1 Kiloniellales bacterium
TTAAGCAGGGGCATAGAGCTTCTCCTTGAAGGGCGCCAGGCCGACCCGGCGGTAGGTTTCGACGAAGGTCTCGCGGCCGCGGCGCTGGGCCAGGTAGGTGTCGACGATGTCCTGGATCGCGCCGGGGACCTGGGCTTCGCTAAAGGCCGGGCCGACGATCTTGCCGATGGCGGCGTCCTCGGTGGAGCTGCCGCCCAGGGTGATCTGGTAGAACTCCTCGCCCTTCTTATCGACGCCCAGGATGCCGATGTTGGCCACGTGGTGATGGCCGCAGGCGTTGATGCAGCCGGAGATGTTGAGTGAGATCGGCCCGAGGTCGTGGAGCCGCCGCAGGTTGTCGAAGCGGCGGCTGATCTCCTGGGCGATCGGGATCGAGCGGGCGTTGGCCAGGTTGCAGTAGTCCAGCCCCGGGCAGGCGATGATATCGGACAGGAGGCCGATATTTGGCGCCGCCAGCTCGGCCGCCTTGAGGCCCTGCCAGACGGCGTAGAGCTCGGCCTTGCGGACGTGGGGCAGGACCAGGTTCTGCTTATGGGTGACCCGGATCTCACCGAAGCTGTAGCGCTCCGAGAGCTCGGCCACGGCCTCCATCTGCTCGGCCGTGGCGTCGCCCGGGATGCCGCCGCTCGGCTTCAGCGAGATGCTGGCGATGGCATAGCCCGGCACCTTGTGCTCGGTCACGTTGGCGCGAACCCAGAGGTCGAAGGCACGCTCGGTCGCGCGGTGCAGCTGGAAGTCCGGAGAGTCCCCGTCCAGAGCCGCGAAGGGCGGCGGCGCAAAGTAGGCGGCGATGCGCTCGACCTCTGCTTCCGGCAGGTCGACGGCCGTCTCCCGCGTGTGCAGCCACTCCTCCTCGACCAGGCGGGTGAACTCCTCGACCCCGACCTGGTCGACCAGGATCTTGATCCGCGCCTTATAGAGGTTGTCGCGCCGGCCGAGCAGGTTGTAGACCCGCAGGATCGCCTCCAGGTAGGACAGCAGATAGCGCTCCGGCAGGAATTCGCGGATCGTCTTGCCGATCACCGGAGTCCGGCCCTGGCCGCCGCCGACCACGACCTCGAAGCCGGTCTCGCCGGCCTCGTTCCGCCGCAGGTAGAGGCCGATGTCGTGGACCTTCACCGCGGCGCGGTCCTCGGCGGCGGCGGTCACCGCGATCTTGAACTTGCGCGGCAGGAAGGAAAACTCCGGGTGCAGGCTCGACCACTGGCGAATCACCTCGGCGGTGACCCGCGAGTCGGCGATCTCGTCGGCCGCCGCGCCAGCGAAGGGGTCGGCGGTGACGTTGCGGATGCAGTTGCCGCTGGTCTGGATGGCGTGCATCTCGACCTCGGCCAGATCCCGAAGGATCTCCGGCGTCTCCTCCAGCTTGGGCCAGTTGTACTGGATGTTCTGGCGGGTGGTGAAATGGCCATAGCCCTTGTCGTAGCGGCGGGCGATCTGGGCCAGCTTGCGCAGCTGCCGGGCCGAGAGCGTGCCGTAGGGAATGGCGACCCGCAGCATGTAGGCGTGGAGCTGCAGGTAGAGCCCGTTCATCAGGCGCAGTGGCTTGAATTGCTCCTCGGTCAGCTCGCCGGACAGGCGGCGGCGGACCTGGCCGCTGAACTGCGCGACGCGCTCCTGCACGAAGGCGTGGTCGAATTCGTCGTATCGGTACATGGCCTCAAGTCCTTCAGTTCGTGCCGGCCTGCTTGCCGAGGTCGAGCCGCACCGAGGGCCCGCGGGCCCGGATCGCTTCCCGATAGCGCAGCGGCGCCACGAGGCCGTCGCCCTCAACGACCTCGATCAGATAGGGCTCGACCACCTGGGCGGCGGCGGCCTCGGCCTGGCCCCGCGCCAGGATGGTCTCGGCTCGATCGTCGTCACCGGCCAGGGCGGCCTCGTTCAGCCACTCGGTCCAGCCACCCTGGTTCGTGAGATAGACGACCCGGCCGTCGTCCAGCCGGTTGGCGGTCAGGGCTCGATAGATCATTGCTCTCCTCCTATTCCGCGGCGGCCAGCGGCAACGCGCCAGTGGCGCCCGGGGGCGCTTCCGCGGCCAGACGCACCACCTCGCCGATGACGATCAGCGCCGGTGCCTCGACCTTTTCGGCGGCGATCAGTCCGCCGAGGCCTCGCAGGGCCCCGAAGACCTTGCGCTCCTCCGGCAGGCTGCCCCGCTCGATCACCGCGACCGGGGTCTCCGGATCGCGGCCGTGGGCGATCAGCTCTTGCGACAGCCGCTCGCTGCTGGCGACGCCCATGTAGACCGCCAGGGTGTGGCGGCTGGTCGCCAGGGCGGCCCAATCCAGGTCGGGCGCGCCGTCCTTGCCCTGGCCGCTGACGAAGGTGACCGCCGAAGCGTAGTCGCGGTGGGTGAGGGGGATGCCGGCGACGGCCGCGCAGCCTGTGGCGGCGGTGATGCCGGGCACCAACTCGACCTCGAAGCCATTGCGCAGCAGCTGCTCGAGCTCCTCGCCTCCGCGTCCGAAGACGAAGGGATCGCCGCCCTTTAGGCGGACCACGCGCTTCCCGGCCCGTGCCTCGCGCAGCAGGATCTCGTTGATCTCGGCCTGACCGTGGCTGTGCCGGCCCGGGGCCTTGCCGACGTAGATCCGCTCGGCGTCGCGCCGGGCGTAGTCCAGGATCTCCGGGCCGATCAGCTTGTCGTAGACCACGACCTCGGCGTCCTGCAGCAGGCGCAGGGCCTTGAGGGTCAGCAGCTCGGGATCGCCGGGTCCGGCGCCGACCAGGGCGACCCGGCCGCGCGGCGCACGGCGCCAGCCCGGGGCGTTGATCTCGGCCAGCATCTGCGCCCCGGCTTTGGTCTCCTCGCCGGCCAGTATGTCGCGGGCGATTGGGCCGTCGAAGAAGCCCTCCCAGAAGCGCCGCCGCGCGGTCGGGTCGGTCACCGCCGCCATCAGCGCACTCCGATAGCGGCGGGCGAAGGCGGCCAGCGGGCCGAGCCGGGCCGGCAGCAGGGCCTCCAGGGTCCGACGCAGGCGCCGCGCCAGGACCGGCGCGCTGCCGTGGGTCGAGACCGCCACCACCACATCGTCGCGATCGATGATCGCCGGCATTAGGAAGCTCGAGAGCTCCGGCCGGTCGACCACGTTGATTGGCAACTGCCGGCTGGAGGCGGCCTCGACGGCGGCGCGGGTCTCGTCATCCGAGGCAGCGGCGATGACGATCCGCGCGCCGTCGAGGTCGCGCTCTTGGAAGGGCCGTACCGCCAGGGCGATCCGCTGGTCCGCGGCCCAGGCGCGGAACTCCTCACTCGGAGCTTCGGCAACAATCCTTAGCGTTGCGCCAGCGGCGCGCAGTAGCCGTGCCTTAGGCAGGGCCGCCGCGCCGCCGCCGACCAGCAGGGCGGTCCGGCCCTTCAAGTCGAGGAAGATGGGCAGGGATTTCATGGCAGCACCTCCCGCGCACCGAAAGGCGACTGTGCGGCGCCTTCAATCCACGCAGCGGTGTTGTGATTTAGGGGACGAGGGACGATGGGGGACCGTCGAGTCACGACGCCTGCTCCTTGGTTCCACTTCGGGCCCACGGAGCAATCCCCGTGGCGCTTTAGCGGGTGGTGACGCGGCCGCAAGCTGCCCAATCAAATTCCGCGGGTCCCTTCGGGGGACCAATCCGGCCGCGTTTTTCCAGCGCGACCACGACAAATGTCGTCCGCTGCTGTGTGTGAGTCAATATAAAACTCTTCACATTTGTGTTTAGAAATTATTTTGCTGGTTGTGAGTGTGAAATAGAAGACCGACCGGATCGCGAAGGCCCGGCCCGAGTGGAACGGCAATCCCAGGTGAGGTCAGCGCACTTGGGATTGCCTTGGGAAAACCTGGCGCTTGCCCTTGCTCCCCCGAAGGCTAGGCGGCCCGCGAGGCGGGCTGGTATCCGAGGTTCGGCGCCAGCCAGCGCTCCGCCTCTTCCGAACTCCAGCCCTTGCGGCGGGCATAGTCCTCGACCTGGTCGCGCTGGATCCGGCCGAGGCCGAAGTAGCGGCTTTCCGGATGGGCGAAGTAGAGGCCGGAGACCGAGGACGCCGGGGTCATGGCGCAGCTCTCGGTGAGCCGGATCCCGGCGCGTTCCTCGGCCTGGAGCAGCTCGAAGAGCGTCCGCTTCTCGGTGTGGTCGGGACAGGCAGGATAGCCCGGTGCCGGCCGGATGCCGCGGTAGGCCTCGGCGATCAGCGCCTCGTTGCCCAGGTCTTCCTCGGGGGCGTAGCCCCAGAACTCCTTGCGCACCCGCTCGTGCATGCGCTCGGCGAAGGCCTCGGCCAGGCGGTCGCCCAGGGCCTGGATCAGGATCGCGCCGTAGTCGTCCTGCCGTTCCTTGAACGCGGCTGCGCGGGCCTCGACCTCCGGCCCGGCGGTGACGGCGAATCCGCCGAGGTAGTCGGCGAGACCGGTCTCTTCCGGGGCAACGAAGTCGGCGAGGGCCAGGTTGGGCCGTCCGGTCCCGGTCCGGTCCATCTGCTGGCGCAGGCTGTGCAGCACCGCCAGGGTCTCGCTGCGGTCCTCGCCGCCGTAGAGCGCGATGTCGTCGCCGCGCGCGTTGGCCGGCCAGAAGCCGATCACGGCTCGCGGCTTCAGCCAGCGCTCCTCGACCAGGCGCGCGAGCATGGCCTGGGCGTCTCTGTAGACCATGCCTGCGGCCTCGCCGACTTTGGCGTCTTCCAGGATCTCTGGGAAGCGGCCGTGCAGGTCCCAGGCGGCGAAGAAGGGCCGCCAGTCGATCCGCGGGATCAGCTCTTCGAGGTCGTACCCCTCGAAGGCCTTGAGGCCGAGGAAGGACGGCCGCGGCGGCCGGTAGCCGGTCCAGTCGAGCGCCGCCTGGTTGGCGCGCGCCTCGGCTAGGCTCGGTTGGCTTCGCTGCGCGCCGCCGCCGATGCGGCCCTCGGCGATGCGCGCGTAGTCGCCGCGCACCTCGGCGGCGAAGGCATCGCGCTGCTCGGCCGAGGCGAGGCGGCCGGCGATCCCGACGGCCCGCGAGGCGTCGGTGACGTGGACCACCGGGCCGTCGTAGTTGGGCGCGATCTTGACCGCGGTGTGGACCTTGCTGGTGGTCGCACCACCGATCAGCAACGGCAGCGCGAAGCCCTCGCGGCGCATCTCACCGGCGACGTAGCACATCTCTTCCAGGCTCGGCGTGATCAGGCCGGAGAGCCCGATCATGTCGGCGCCCTCGGCGCGCGCGGTCTCCAGGATCTTGGCGCAGGGCAC
>JASJAL010000263.1 GCA_030067055.1 Kiloniellales bacterium
TCGCCGCTCGGCTCGACGAGACGCACGTTGCCCGAGGCCGTGACCACCTCGCTGCGCAGGTTGTAGCTGACCGCATCGGCCTGAAGGACGCGGTCGTTTTGGGTGATCTCGACATTGCCTTTGGCCGTGATGACGCCCAGGTTTTCGTCGAAGTTGATTTCTTCGGCCTGGATCAGGGCCGGCACATCCGTTGTCGGCAGGTCTTGAGCCAGAACCGGACAAGCGGTGACGCTCAAGAGCGCAGCGAAACCGATCTGCTTCAGGCGTCTCCACATGGGCGGAGCTAATCCGCACTCAATGTCGAGAGCATGCGTCCCCCCTGGTGTTTCCTGGGCGGCCGCTGATTGGCCACCGTTCTCGGGCCCGCCTTCGGATCGCCGGAAAGACAGACGATATCACTCAAAAGTGCAAGCACAAACGACTGGCAATCAACGGAAATTCCATGAAGGTCACAGATTTCGGCTGAACCTCGGTGGCATTGACACCGACGGGGCACAGCCGCTATCGCAATAGACCTAGGCCGAGACTCCCGTGCCTCGCGCCGGGGTCTGCATCGACATCTCAAGAGGATCCCAATGAAAGTCTCCTTCGCCGCCGTTACCTTGCCGAAGTCCGGCGCCTTGGCCGTTCCGATCCAGGAGGGGCGCAAGCTGCTTCCGACCGCAGCCCAGCTGGACAAGCTGACCGGCGGCGCCCTGACCCGGGCCATGTCTGGAAGCCGGTTCGAAGGCAAGTCGGGTGAACTGCTCGAGATCCTGGCGCCGGCGGGGATCGATAACGGCCGCGTGCTGCTCTACGGCCTGGGTGATCCCAAGAAACTGGTCGACCGGGACCTTCAGGACGCCGGCGGCAGCCTCGCGGCCAAGCTGAACGCGGTCGGCGAGAAGTCAGCCGCGATCGTCGTCGAGGCCCCCGGGCGCAGCAAGGGCGCCTGGGCCGCAAACCTCGGCTACGGGGTGCTTCTGGCTTCTTACCGCTTCGACAAGTACAAGACCAAGGAGCCGGCCAGCAAGAAGCTCAGCTTGACGAAGGCCTCAATCCTGACGGCCGAAGCGACCGACGCGCGCAAGCTGTTCCGGGATCTCGAGGAGATCGCGGCCGGCGTCTTCCTGACCCGCGACCTGGTGTCCGAGCCGGCCAACGTGCTCTATCCGGCCGAGCTTGCCACGCGCGCCAAGGCGCTGAGCAAGCTGGGGGTCAAGGTGCAAGTCCTCGGCGAAGCGCAGATGGAGAAGCTGGGCATGGGCGCCCTGCTCGGCGTCGGCCAGGGCTCGGCGCGGGATTCGCAGCTCCTGGTCCTGCGCTGGGACGGTGCGCCCAAGGCCAAGGACAAGCGCCCCATCGCCTTCGTCGGCAAGGGCGTATGCTTCGATACCGGGGGCATCTCGATCAAGCCCTCGGCCGGCATGGAAGACATGAAGTGGGACATGGGCGGGGCCGGCGTCGTCGTCGGACTGATGCGCGCCCTGGCCGGTCGCAAGGCCAAGGTCAACGCGGTCGGGATCTGCGGCCTGGTCGAGAACATGCCTTCGGGTAAGGCGCAGCGCCCGGGCGACATTGTCACCACCGCTTCCGGTCAGACCGTCGAGGTCCTGAACACCGACGCCGAGGGCCGGCTCGTGCTGGCCGACGCCCTCTGGTACGTGCAGGACAAGTTCAAGCCGCGCGCGATCGTCGACCTGGCGACCCTGACCGGCGCGATCATCGTCGCCCTCGGCAGCGTCCATGCCGGGATGTTCTCGAACGATGACGCGCTCTCCGATCAGCTGGCGACCGCCGGCAAGGAAGTCGGCGAGCTGGTCTGGCGCTTGCCGCTGGGCAGGGACTACGACAAGGCGATCGACACCGATGCCGCCGACATGAAGAACATCGGCAACCGCGAGGCCGGTTCGATCACCGCGGCCCAGTTCCTCCAGCGCTTCGTCGACAAGGACCTGCCCTGGGCGCACCTGGATATTGCCGGGGTCACCTGGTCGAAGAAGGGCAAGCCGACCGCGCCCAAGGGCGGGACCGGCTTCGGGGTCCGATTGCTCGACCGCCTGGTCGCGGCCCATTACGAGGGTTGACGGAGAAGGAGCAAGACGTCCGGACGCCATGACCGAGGTCCGTTTCTACCACCTGACCCGGACGCGGCTGGAGAACGCCCTGCCGCAGATGCTGGAGAAGACCCTGTCCCGGGGCCAGCGGGCGGTGGTGCGGGCCGGCTCGGAGGAGCGGGTCGAGGCCCTGAACAGCTGGCTCTGGACCTACGGCGACCGGACCTTCCTGCCGCATGGCTCGGCCAAGGACGGCTACCCGGCCGAGCAGCCGGTCTGGCTCACCGTGGCCGAGGAAAACCCCAACGGCGCGCAGGTCCTGTTCCTGACCGACGGCACAGCCTCGACCCAGCTCGAGGCCTTCGAGCTCTGCGCCGACCTCTTCGACGGCAATGACGAAGCCGCGGTGACCGCGGCCCGCGCCCGCTGGACCGCCTGCAAGGAGGCCGGCCACGCCGTCACCTACTGGCGCCAGACCGAACGCGGCGGCTGGGAGCAGGCGGGTTAGCGCTTCCCCTTCCCAGGGCGTGGCGGGCGCAGCACCGCCTCGCGGTAGATGATGTAGATCCCGCTGGCGATCACGATGGCGACGCCGAGCCAGATGTTGGAGGCCGGAAGCTCGCCCCAAAGCAAATATCCGAAGAGCACCGCCCAGACCATCGCCGTGTAGTCGAAAGGCGCCAGGATCGAGGCCTCGGTCCGGCGGTAGGCGGCGGTCAGGACCAGCTGTCCCGTCCCGCCCAGGACCCCGACCGCGGCCAGCAGCAGCAAGTCGGTCAGGCCCGGCGTCACCCAGTAGAAGGGCACGACCGCTCCGGTTACCAGGGTCGAGATGATCGTGTAGTGGAGCACGATGGTGGTGTTGCTCTCGGTCCGGGTCAGCCTGCGGATCTGGATCACCATCAGGGCCAGAAAAAGCGCCGCTGCCAGGGGCAGCAGGGCGGTCGGCTGGAAGACCCCGGCGCCGGGCCGGATCATGACCAGGACCCCGACGAAGCCGACCGCGACCGCGGTCCAGCGCCGCGCCCGCACGACCTCGCCGAGCAGGGGCAGCGAGAGCGCGGTGACGAAGAGCGGGGCGGCAAAGGTGATGGCCGTGGCGTCGGCAAGCGGCAGCAGCGCCAGCGACCAGAAGAAGCAGCCCAGCGCGCAAAGTCCGAAGAGGCTGCGCAGCGCATGGCCGCCGAGCCTCTGGCTGCGCAGCGCCCCGGCCCAGCCGCTGCGCAGGATCAGGGGCGCGAGCGGCAGGAAGGCGAAGACGCTGCGGAAGAACATCAGCTGGATGGTCGAGTAGTCCGGGCTCAGCCACTTCACCACCGCGTCCATGGCCGAGAGCAGGGCCATGGCCAGGGCGATCAGCCCGATGCCCTGTAGGGTCTCGAGCCGCGCCGCAGCCGGACCGGCGGTGGTCGACGCCTCTGGGTCCTGCCGCGTGGTGGTCATTTACCGGATCGCCTCACCGCATCGTTCCGGGCCACGCTAGCGGCTAACGAAGCTTGGCGGCAGTGCCGAATCCGCAGGCCAGCTGCGGTCGCGCCGCAGGGCTCGCCAGTGTCAGGCGCTGCCGTCCGCTCCCTCGAGCGCCGCCTGGGCTTCCAGCCAAGCTTCTTCCTCGCGGGCGACCGCTGCGGCGATCTGGCCGTGCCGGGTCTGGAGGTCGACGACCTCGGCCTTGGCGCCGTCGTAGAGCCCGGGCTCGGCAAGGCGCTTCTCCAGGGCCTGCTTTTCCTGCTGCAGGCGGGCCAGCCGCTCCTCGGCCTGACGCACGACCTTGCGCAGGTGGGACAGGGAGGCGCGGTTCTGGGCCGCGCGCTGGCGCTTCTCTTTCTTGGAGGCGCGGGCCTCGGACCCCTGGGCCTGCCTGGCCTCTGCCCGCTCGCGGCGGCGCTGGGCGGCAATCAGCGCGCGGTAGCTGTCCAGGTCGTCGTCGAAGACCTCGATGCGGCCATCGCGGACCAGCCACAGCCGATCGGCGACCAGCTCGATCAGGTGCGGGTCGTGGGTCACCAGGACGATCGCGCCGGGAAAGTCATTCAGGGCCTGGACCAGCGCCTCGCGGGCGTCGATGTCCAGATGGTTGGTCGGCTCGTCGAGCAGCAGGAGCTGCGGCGCGGCGCAGGTCATCAGGGCGAAGAGCAGACGGGCCTTTTCGCCGCCGGAGAGCTCGCCGGCCGCGGTCTCGGCCTTGTCGCCCGAGAGGCCGAAGGCGCCCAGGTGCCCGCGCAGGCGGGTCTCGTTGTCCTTGGGCCGCAGCTCGGCCAGGTGGGCCAGGGCGCTGCGGTCGTAGGACAGGGCCTCGGCCTGGTCCTGGGCGAAATAGCCGTGGCGCAGCTTGCTCGAGCGGACCACCTCGCCGGTCTCCGCGGCGAGCTCGCGGGCGAGGAGGCGCATGAAGGTCGACTTGCCGTTGCCGTTGGCGCCGAGCAGGGCGATCCGGTCGTCGCTGTCGATCCGCAGCCTCAAGCCCTTGAGGACCGGCTGGCCCGGGGTGTAGCCGACCGCGACATCGTGCAGGGCAACCAGGGGCGGGGGCAGGGCCTCCGGCTCGGGGAAGGCGAAGCTGGGCACCTGCTCCTCGACGACCGCGGCGATCGGCTGCATGCGCGCCAGCGCCTTGAGCCGTGACTGCGCCTGCCGGGCCTTGGAGGCCTTGTAGCGGAAGCGGTCGACGAAGGCCTGGATGTGCCGCCGCTGCGCCTCCTGGCGGGCGTTGAGGGCTGCGACCCGGGCCAGTCGGGCGCGGCGGGTCTCCTCGAAGCGGTCGTAGTTGCCGTTGTAGAGGGTCAGCCCGAGGCCCTCCAGATGGACGATCTTCTCGGCCACCGCGTTCAGTAAGTCGCGGTCGTGAGAGACCAGGATCAAGGTCCCGGGATAGGTCTTGAGGTAGCCCTCGAGCCAGAGCGCGGCTTCCAGGTCCAGGTGGTTGGTCGGCTCGTCCAGCAGCAGCAGGTCGGGCGCCGAGAACAGCAGGGCCGCCAGGGCCACCCGCATGCGCCAGCCGCCGGACAGCGAGTCCACCCGGCGCTGCTGCGCCGCCTCGTCGAAGCCCAGGCCGGCCAGGATCTTGGCCGCCCGGGCCGGCGCGCTCTCGGCCCGGATCGTCGCCAGGCGCTCGTGGATCTCGGCCAGGCGCTCCGGCGGCGCCTGCTCGGC
>JASJAL010000056.1 GCA_030067055.1 Kiloniellales bacterium
TCGAAGAGCCAGGAGCGGATAATCGACACCGCCTCTTCGGGGTGCTTGTCGACGATCTCGCCGATCTTCTTCATCGAGGATTCCCGGACCCGGCCCTCGACCATGTTGAGGTCGATCATCCGCTCGAGCTCGGCGTGGCTCTCCTGCGCGTGGCTGGCCGGGCCTTCCAGGGCGGGCGTGTCGGCGGCGGCGATCGCCTGGACCGCGCCGGCCTCGCCCTGTGTCAGGGCGCCGGTGCCGCCGCCCGGGAGGGCCGCGACCGGCTCCTCGGCCTGGGATTCCAGGAGCCGGCCCATCAGCGGGCGGATCACGAAGAGCAGGGCGAGGATGGCGACCAGGCCCAAGACGCCGAGCTCCAGGATCCGGAGGACGGTGGCCTGGCTTAGCCCGAAGAAGTCCCAGATCGGCGAGCTCACCTCGCCGCTGTTGAGGTCGGCGAAGGGCATGTTGACGATCTCGAGGACGTCGCCGCGCTCCTGGTCGAAGCCGATCGCCGAGCGGGCCAGGGCAGCCAGCTGGTCCAGTTCCTCCTGGGGCCTGGGGGTGTAGACCGCCTCGCCGGCCTCGCTGGTCGTGGTCGCGCCATTGACCAGGATCGCGACCGAGAGCCGGCGGACCACGCCGCTTTCCCGGACGTGGGTCTTGACCACCCGGGAGATCTCGAAGTTCACGGTCTCCTCGACCCGCTGCGACTGGCTCTGGCTGTTGGACTGGCCGTCGGCGCCCAGGTCGGTATCCGGCAGGTTGGTGCCGACGGTGACCGGCTCGGGGCCTTCCGTATCCTGGTTGCTGCTCGATTCCTCGACGGTCTGGGTCGAGCGTACGACCTGGCCGTCCGGGTCGTAGATCTCTGAGTTCTCGGTGATCCGGTCGAAATCCATGTCGGCCGAAACCTGGACCCGGACGTTGCCCGGGCCGACCGAGCGCTCGAGCAGGGACTCCGCGGTCCGCGCCAAACGGCGCTCGTAGGTCAGGCGCAGGTCCTCGGCGTTGGAGCTGGCGCTGGCTTCGCCGCTGGCGTCGTTGCCGGCGGCGAGCAACGCGCCGCGGTCGTCGACGATCGACACCATGCCGGGGTTCAGCCCGGGCACCGCGGCGGCGACCATGTGCTGGATCGCCAGGGTCTGGCGTCGGTCCAACTCGCCGCCGCGCAGGGAGAGGACGATCGAAGCGCTGGGTTTCTCGCGCTCGCGCGAAAAGATCTGGCGGCGCGGCAACACCAGGTGCACCCGGGCCTTGTCGACCAGCCCGAGGGAGGCGATGCTCCGCGCCAGCTCACCTTCCAGCGCGCGCAGATGGTTGATGTCCTGCACGAAACGCGTGGTGCCCAGGCCCTCGGAGCGGTCGAAGATCTCGTAGCCGACCGAGCCGCCGCTGGGCAGGCCCTGCTCTGCCATGGCCAGCCGCAAGCGCGCCACCTGGTCGTTGGGGACGAGGATCCGGCCGCCATCTGGCGTGACGTCGTAGGGCACCTTGAGCTGCTCCAGGCGGGTCACGATCTCGCCGCTGTCCTGCGCCTGGAGCCCGCCGTAGAGCAGGGCCATGTTGGGGTTCGTGACCCGTCCGGTCAGAAAGACGAAGAAGGCCAGGGTGGCGGCGCCGACCAGCCCGAGGATCGCCAGGCGAGCGGGGCCCAAACTCCGGAGGGTGTCGAACAGTGCCGTCACGCGCTGCGATCTCTTAGGCTGATAGAGTTAGGTCGTTCGGGAAAATCTTGGCTCTCCCATGCCCCCGCCCTTCGGCATATACCGACAGGCGGAGTAGGCCTAACTTACTGCGCTGACGGTAAAATCTCGGTTAACATGGGCAAGAATTGCCTAGCCGGCCGGAAAATTCTGCCGGCTTGAAGGGGTGCGAAATTCTCAATTTGTATGAAATTTTATTTAATCGGCTAGGCTGGTTGGGCGGCAGGATTTGGAATTTCGAGGCGAGGGAAAGTAGAAATCCGCCCGTTACTGTGTTGGGTAAGGCCGGTGCTCAGTCGCTCTGACCGTGGCCGGCGCCGGCAAGGGCCAAGGCCTCGTCTTCCTCGTGCGGGCGGCGGTACTGCTGCAGCCGCGTCGTGCGCAGGCCGCGCATGCCGTGCGCGTCGATCAACCGCTGCCACGAAAGGAACTCTTCGACCGAAAGCTTGTAGCGCTCGCAGGCGTCCTCGAGGCTGATCAAGCCAGTCCTCACGCCCGCGACCACCTCGGCCTTGCGCCTCACCACCCAACGTTTGGTGTTGGGAGGCGGAAGGTCGTCGATGGTCATCGGCTTGCCGGCCGGTCCCATCGCCGTGTTCGACCTACCTGGACGAGTCGTTTCCATTTTGGCTCCATAATGAAAAAGCCGTCGAATCCTGTGTTGGGAAACTACGACTGCGGCTTTAAAAAATCCCTAAACTCAGTGACTAAGCTGGCTGATAGATCTTTACCTAATGTAAATAAGGGTTAAACTATTTGCGCCGCCGACGAATAGTTGAAATATTCGCCCGGCGGCGCAAGTATTTAGTTAGAATTTATTTTAGCGGCGGATCCGGATCAGCTCCTCCAGCATCTCGTCGGCGGTGGTGATGATCTTGGCGTTGGCCGAATATGCCCTTTGGGAGACGATCATGTTCGTGAACTCGTCCGCCAGATCGACCGTCGAGGCCTCCAGAGCGGAGGAAGAGATCGAGCCGGCGGATCCGGTGCCCGCCTCCAGCAGGATCACGTTGCCCGAGCCGATGGTTTCCAGGTAGGCGTTGCCGTCGCGCAACTCGAGGCCGTTGGGCGCCGGAAAGACCGCGACCGGCAGCTTGTAGATCGACTGCTGCTGGCCGTTGTCGAAGAGGGCGGTCACGAAGCCGTCGTCGTCGATGTTAACGGCGGTGAAGTTGCCGGCCCGGACTCCGTTCTGGTTGATGAAGGAGATCCCGAAGCTGTCGGCGAACTGGGTGAGGCCGTCGGTCTGGCCCACGGTGCCGAGGTTGACCGCGACGGTGCTGGGGGCCGCGGTGGTCGCCGTCCAGGTGATGTCGATGTCCGGGAAGGTGATGGCGCTGGGGGTGCCGAAGCCGTCGAAGGCGATGGACCGCGCGATCGGGCCTGCGACGGTGCCGCTGGGCGCGCCGGTCGACGCCAGGGTCGGATTCTGGACCGTGATGTCCCACTCCGGGGTGGCGGCGTCGTAGACGAAGTCGACCTGCAGGTTGTGGGGGTTGCCCAGGGCATCGAAGATCTGCGCCGTGATGCTGTGGGTCTCGCCGTTGACCGCCGTCGAAGGGAGGTTGGCGCCCAGCGACATGGCGGAGGTCGCGACCGCGTTGCCGGAGAGCGAGGAGACGTTGATCGTCTGAACGCTGGTCAAAGCGCTGAGCGTTGCCGGCAGCGCTCCGGTGGCCGGATCCAGCGGCCAGCCCTGGAGATAGTAGCCGCCGGAGTTGACCAGGTCACCATTCGCGTCGGTGGTGAACTGACCGGCGCGGGTGTAGAGGAAGTTGTCGCCCGGTCCCGGGGTCGCTGATTCGTTGACCACGAAGAAGCCGTTGCCGACCAGCGCGATATCGGTCACGGAGTTGGTCGACTGTAGCAGGCCCTGGGCGTCGGCCGACTGCACCGGGCGGGATGTGACGCCGCCGGGCGAATAGAGCGACTGGGATCCGGACTGAGTGACAAAGGTCGAGAAGCTGGTCCGAATGCCCTTGTAGCCGACCGTGTTCACGTTGGCGATGTTGTCCGAGATCATGCCGATCGCCTGGCTCTGGGCGGATAGCCCGGAAACCCCCGCGAACATGGCGCCGAAGATACTCATTTCACTGCTCCCTCGTCTTGTCGGCGGATCGGCTATCCGTCTCCGCCGTGCTGTCTTGGCTCAATTCGGCTTCTGCCTGGTGAAGTTCAGCTATAAGTTTCCGCTGTTGCCTCGGTGACCGAGACCACCTTGTCGATCGGGATCTTGAGGCCGCTCAGCGACAGCACGACCTGGCCGTCGGCGATCTCCACGCCGGTGACCCGGCCGACCGTGCCCTGGGCCACCGAGACCGGCGCGTCGTTGCCGTCCACGGCACTGACCACGGCCCGATAGACACCGTCGGGCAGCTGGTTGCCGGCGTCGTCCGTGCCGTCCCAGTCCAGGCGGTGCAGACCCGGCTCGGTCTCGCCGCCTATGGTCCGGACGACCTGTCCGCTTTCGTCCTGGATCTGGATCGTGGTGCGCGCGGCCGTGGCGTTCAGGCCGTAGGTCAAGGTGGCCTGGCCGCCGTCGAGGGCGAGAAACTCGCTCTCGGCCTCGACGCTGCGCCCGATGTAGCTGGCGGCGCTGGTCAGCTGGTTGCCCAGCTGGAGGTCGATCAGCTGCTCCAGCCGGTCATTGGTCTTGATCGATTGCTCGACCTCGGTGAAGGCGACCAGCTGCTGGGTGAACTCGTTGGTGTCCATCGGCGACAAAGGATCCTGGTTCTGCAGCTGGGTGGTCAGCAGCAGCAGGAAGTTGTCGAAGGTCTCTGCCAGGCTCCCGGTATCCAGGCCGACCTGCTGGCCGGTCTGACTCGCCGCGCTGGTGATGCCGCTGGTTTCCATGGCTCCTCGCTCCTGCTTCTTCCCGACCGGGTCTTGCCGTCAGATCCGAATATCGAGCCGGCCCTCGCCGGCCGACCAATAAAGCGCCTGGCCCTGTTCCGGTCCGGCCTCGGCAAGCGTGTCGCGCTCGGCCGCTTCAGGCCCATCGCGGTGCTGCTCCTCGGCGGCCAGGAACTGCTCGTTCTGCTCGTCCTGCAGCGTGAAGCTGAGACTGCTGGAGTCGGTCTTGAGACCGGCATCCTGCAGGGCCCGCTCCAGGCCGCGCGGGTCGCGCTGCATGAGGTCCAGGGTCTCGGCCCGCTCCGCAGTGATAAGGGCCCTGACGTGACCGTCGTCGGCGACCTCGAGCTTGACCTGGAGCCGACCGAGCTCGGCCGGATGCAGACGGATGCTGATCCGGTCGTTGCCGCTGCTGACGGCCTTTCGGATCTGGACCGCCACCTGTTCGTTGGTGCCACCGAGCACGGCGCGCGGATCGCCCGCCGCCCCGCGCACCAGCCCGGCGAAGTCAGCCGGCGCAGACGGCCCCTGCGGCGCAGAGAGGACCGGCCGCAGGGTGCTGGCGTTGAGGGGATCGGCCGAGGCGGCGTCACTCGGTGTCGCCGCAACCGGGTCGATCGCAAGGGACAGCAAGGTGTCCTTGGAGAGCGCGGCGGCGGCCGGGCTCTTGGCCGCGGTGGCTACGGCATCGCTCCCCTGGGCCTGGTTGCGGCTCGCACCGCCGGCGGTGGCGGTGACGGTCGCTGTCGGCTTCGACCCGGCTCCGCCGGCGGCCAGCGCCGAGGCAGCCTGGGCGACCTTGGCGGCGATCGCTGGCTGGCGCAGAGGATCGAGATCTGGCACTCGAGCGTCATCGGCGGCTGCCGTGAGACCGGCGGCCGCGCTAAGAGTTGCTTTGCCCTTCGGATCTAAAGGTACGGCCGGTGCTGCGATCGCCGAGCGCGATCCGAGGACAGCCGCTTTCTCCGGCCGGCCGAGCGTCGGCGTTGCCGCTTGCTGGGTTTCCGAACCTGGGATCTGCGCGGTCTGCCCGATGTTCGCGACCACCGGGACGGCCGAGACAATGAGCGGCTTGGCCACTTCCATGCCCCCGATGCTCAGCGCATAGGACGCAACCTCGTCCTTCGCTGGCTGCGTCTCGGGTGCGTTCTTCGGAGCCTCGGCCGTTGGGTTGGCCTCGGCGGCCGCTTGGTCTTGGCCGCCCGCTTCTTCGGCGGCCTCGACCGGCTTGCCCTGTACGGGCGTCTCGGCCGAGTCTTGACGATCCTGGGCCTCGCGCCCGCCATCGGCCTCGCGCCCGCCATCGGCCTCTGGCCGGCCATCTGTCTTGGCTTCGACGGGGCGTGGCTCCGTTTCCTCGTTGAGGATCAAATCGAAGAGCCCGAGCGGGCCGCTCGCGGCTTGTTTCGCGGCAGGCCTGTCCTGCCTCGGGGAATGATCGACGGGAAGTGCTTCCATCTTGCGTTACCGGATCCTGGTTGTACCTACTTGGAACCGCTCCCTGTTCTGCAAGCGGCAGGCCAGCCTTGGCAGTGCGGATAAGATATTGATTTAGAGAATTTTTTCTTGGATCGGAGCGGCGGCGGCCCGGGCTGCCGGAGGGCTCTTGCCGGGTGTCGCGGCAAGACATGCCCCTGGCGGCAAAGTCTGCCGGGCGGTCAGGCCGGGGCCGGGGCGGACGCTAGCGCGGTGCTTGCCCTTTCGGGGCGCTCGAGGAAGCCCAGGATCGCCTGCGCGACCCTCTCGCTGCCCCGGCCGTCGTAGAGGTCGAGCGCCCGGCGGCGCTGCGCGCCGAGGCGATCCGGGTCTCGGCGCAGGCCGAGCACGGCGTCGACGATGGCCCGGGGCGGGACCGTGCCGAAGCGGCCGAGGTAGGTGATCACCCCCTCGGCCTCCAGGGCCTGGCCGCGCAGCTCGTGAAAGCGCGTCAGGCCCAGGTTCAGGCTCGGCAAGCCCAGGGTGAGGGCCTCGTCGGTGAGGCCGCCGAGGCCGAAGACGCCGAGCGAGGCTGCGGCCAGACGCTGCGGGAAGTCCGGCGGCTCGACCGCCAGGATGAAATGCTCGGGCCGCCGGGCGACCAGCGCGCGCAGGGGCGCGAGGTGGGGATTGAGGCGTCCGGCGACCACCATGACCGGGAAGTCGACCGCCGGGCTGGCGACCAGCGCCTCCAGCACCGTGGCGGTCATGCCGTCCCGGTCGATCCCGCCCAGGCAGATCAGGCAGGAGAAGCGGTCCGGCAGCGACGCCACGGCGGCCGGCCGCAGCGCGGTGAAGCGGCGGGCGATCAAGGCGTAGCGGGGCCCGCGGTGCCAGGGCCCCGGTCGGGCGTCGGCCGGCGCCGGCTCGAGGTCGACCGCGGTGTTGTTGAAGGTCAGGTCGGCGTAGTGCTTTGCCATCCCGCGGGCGGCCAGATTGATGACCGGACCCCGGCTGCGGTAGAGCGCGATCAGGTCGCGGTCGGCCGAATTGAGGTCGAGAACGGTGGCGTCCGGATCGACCGCCCTCAGGCAGTCAGCTTCACTGTCCACGATCTGGCAGTCGAAGCCCTGGGTCCGGACGATGTCGAGGGCCGCCTCGGGTCCGCGCAGCGCGAAGCGGATCTCGGCCGCCGGTTCTAGTTCGCGCAGGGCCTCGGCGAGGGCGAGGCAACGGGTGGCATGGCCCAGACCTTCGGCCGGACCGCGGTGGCCGTTGCCAAGCTCGCCGCCCAAGTTGAGCCGGAACAGCAGCCGCATGACGCGTCAATCCGCGTGCAGGTCGGTCCGGGCCACGGGGGTGCCGCCCTTGACCGGCCGCTGCAAGGTCCTGCCGAGCAGCTCCGGCAGGGCGCAGGGCGCGACCGCGTGGCTCGGCCTCAATGGGATCAGGTGGGCGGCCTCGATCCGGGTCCCGGCTTCCAGGTCGCCGGTCCAGTAGAGGCCCCGGCGCGCGGTCTCGCGGCGGGCCAGCTCGGCCTCGCTCCGCTCCAGGCGGCCGTCGCCGAGGATGTCCGGGACCTGGCGCAGCGCGCCGACGATCCGGGTCAGGCTCTCCGGGGTCTCCGACATGGCGTGGTCGTAGCCCGGCAGCGCCCGGTCGGTGGTGAAGTGCTTCTCCAGCGCGACCGCGCCCAGGCCCGCCGCGAGCAGGGCGATGGCGGGCTCCTCGCGGGAGTGGTCCGAAAGCCCGACCGGCAGCCCGAAGGCCTGGCGCAGGGTCTCGATGGCGCGCAGGTTCGCGGCCTCGGGCGGTGTCGGGTAGAGCGCGACGCAGTGCATCAGGATGATCTGCCGGTTGCCGGCGGCCAGCGCGGTCTCGACCGCCCGCTCGACCTCGCCCAGGCGGCCGAATCCGGTTGAGATGATGACCGGCTTGCCGTAGCCCGCGACCTGGGCGATCAGCGGCAGGTTGGTCAGATCGCAGGACGCGATCTTGAAGCAGGGCACGCCGCCGGCGGCCAGGGTTTCGGCACTGCCGGCGTCGAGCGGGGTTGAGAAAAACTCGACGCCGGCATGCTGTGCCGCAGCATTCAGTTCCGGATACCAGGCCTCCGGGATCTCGTAGCGCCGCCGCTCGTCCAGGCCCGGGATCCGGTCCGAGAGGAACGCCTCGGTCCGGAAGGACTGGAACTTGACGGCATCGACGCCGCAGGCGCCGGCCGACTCAATCATCGCCAGCGCGAGGTTGAGGTCGCCGTTGTGGTTCATGCCGATCTCGGCGATCACGAAGACCGGCTCGCCGGGGCCGACCCGGCGGCTTCCGATGGTGAGGCCCTGCTGGCTCATGCGTAGGCTTCCCGGCTTTCGCCGTCGCTGGCGGCGGCGTCGGCGGCGGCTGCGCTTCGGGCCGCGGCGAGGATCTCGGGCACCGCCCAGTCGGCAGCCGGACTCGGCGGCAGCAGGGCCAGGATGGCATCCAGACGTGCCAGGTCCTCGGTCGTGTCGACGCAGAGGTCGAGTTCGGGCGCGCGCCATTCCAGCGGCGTGATCGCCGGGGCCCAGGCGAAGCCGGAGCCTTCCTGGAAGACGGCGCCGGTGATCGACTCCCGGTGTTCGCCGACTGTGACCTCGCGGTCCAGCCGGGCCAGCGCCGACGCGGTCAGGACCTCGGCGCCCAGCCCGACCGGCAGGCCGGTATAGCCGTTCTTGCCGGTCACGCAGTCGGCGTCCTGCAGGACGATCTGGTCGAGCGCGCTGTCGATGACCTCGGCGGCCAGCAGCGGACTGTCACCGTTGGCCTTGACCACCAGTTCGGCGCCCTCGGCACGCGCGGCCGCGGCGCAGCGGCCCAGGACGTCGTCGACGGCGCCGCGGTGGCAGGTCAAGCCAAGGCCCTCCGCAGTCTCCGTGAGGGCGTCGTCGCAGGCCCGCGTGGTCGTGGCCAGGACGATCCGATCGAGACGCCGGGCCTGGCCCAGGCGGGCGACCAGGGTCTCGATCATCGGCCGGCCCGCCAGAGTCTTGAGGTGCTTGCTAGGCAGCCGTCGAGAGTCCATTCGCAGCGGGACGATCGCTATCGCGCGCACCATCTTCGCTCTCCCCGGTCAAGAGTTGTCGAATCGTTGCATAGGCCTCGCGGGCGCCGCGCTGCGAGGGGATGGTCACCCGGTAGGGGGTGCCGATGTCGGTGAAGGCCTCGGCCATCACCGCCTCGCAGGCTTGGCGGGCATCCTCGAGAAAATCGACCCGGATCCCGGTCCGGGCCCGGAAGACCGAGTAGGCCAGGTGAAAATGGCTCTGCTCGAACTCCAGGATCGAAGCCAGGCTGGTGACCAGCATGTCGTGGTCGATCGGCTCGACCTGCACCGGCTGATCGCAGTCCGCGACCCGCTGCAGAAGCAGGACGTGGTCGATCGGTTTCGGCGTGGTGTCCATGACCTGGTCGTAGAGCTCGTAGGGCGAGATCCGCATCCGGGCCTGGCCCTCCATGACCTGCAGGGTCTCCTGGTTCAGGTCGAACTCGCCGCGCTTGGCCCGGCTCACGAAGCGGACCAGGGCGGCGAAGTCGGGCGGCACCTCGTCGAGCATCTCCGGAAACTGGTCGAAGTTGTAGTAGAGCAGGTTGAGGCGCTTGGGCAGGCAGCGGAAGCGGCCGTCGCGCTGAACCACGCTCCAGTCGTCGGCGATGTACTCCGCGCCGTTCTGCAGGAACTGCAGCAGCAAATTGGTCTTGCCGACGTTGCGCCAGGCCGGACAGAGCACGCCCTGACCGTTCAGGCGGAAGGCCGAGGAGTGGCAGAACACGGACCCACGGCGCAGCAGCTGGAAGTGGGTCATGTACTCCATGATGATGGCGAAGAAATGCGGGTTGAAATCGACGTCGCAGGTCGCCCGCCACTTGCCGTCGCGCGCCGCTGCGAAGTCGACCCGGAAGACGTGGTACTGAGGGTCGTGCAGGAAGACGCCGCGGTTGTCGTAGGAAATCGGCGCCCGGATGTGCACCGAGTCGTCGGGGCTGGACCGATCGTCGACGAACTCGATCTCGATGTCGACGGCGCCCTGCGGCAGCTCTGGAATCTCGAAGGCGCCGTATTCCGATTTCACGTAGTCGACGATCGTGCTGGCCTTGCCGCCGATCTCGACCCCGATCTCGCCGAGGATGTTCAAATACATGATTCGACTAGCTCCTTCACGTCGGCCAGCCGCCAATCCAATGGCAGCGAAAGCCGGTACCAAGGCCTGTTGGGGAAAAGCGGCGCCTCGTCGCCTGAAGTCCCGCCGTTCGGGCGGGGGCTGGAGGCGGGCAGCAGCGGCAGGGCCGCGAGGTAGGATTGCTCGGGGAACTCGCCCAGGTAGGCGTGCAGACCGGCAAGCGCCCGATCGGCCAGGGCGGCATCCAGGGGCTCCAGCGTCAGCGCCGCGCCGTTGGTGACCAGGAAGCAGGCGGCCGGCTCGGCGCGCAGGCAGATATTCTCGGCCGCCAGGCTCAGGTGATGCTTGCCGTAGACCGTGTTGCCGTCCTCCGGCACCAGCCCGAGCTTGGCGAGAGCGGCGGGGTCGAGGCGCAGCACCTCGGGGAAGCCGAAGAGCGCCGACCCGTCGGTCAGCAGGAAGTTGTCGGTCATGAAGCGGTAGCCCGGCTGCCGCGCCAGGAAAGCCGCCAGGGTCGATTTGCCGACGCCGTTGAGGCCGCAGAAAATCAGGGCGCGGTCGCCCCTGGCAGGCTCTCCGACCGCCAGCGCGCTGGCGTGGACCAAGCGCAGCCGGGCGCGGGCGCCGAGGCAGTGGAAGAGGGGAAAGTGTAGGGCCCAGCGCAGGCTGCGCTGGTGGTTGCGGGCGCGGAGGTCGGGGTCGCGCTCGCGCTGCAGGTCGAAATGATAGGCCAGGACCTCGAAGCCGCCGTCGCCGCGCGGCGTCATCAGGACGGAGAAGCCGAAGGCGTTCTCCCAGTAGAGGCTGTCGCCGTCGATGTGGAGGCCCATGCCGAGCCGGCTCATCGCCGCCTTGCGGTTCCGTGCCATCGTACCTGCCCGCGGGCCGAAGCGGACGGCGATGTCCGGCTTTGCCGCCGGGGCGTCGAGGAAGGCCCGGTAGTTGCGGGCGGCGAAGGCGGTGAAATCCGGGTCCTCGCTGTCGAGCCGCAGCGTGACGCCGAAGCAGCTGGCATCGAGCCGCGAGTCGCCGGTTTCCGCTTCGTCACGGGCGGCCGCGGGTCGGGCCGCCGCACCCGACGCGGCGGGCCCGGGGTCTGCATTTAGGTCGAATCGCAGTGCTGCATCAGACATTTGGGTCAGGCTGCTGCCAAAAGATTTAATTTGACCTAAATCTGACGCAAAGGCCGTGCCATGGCCGAAGGTCTAATCCCTGACCAAAGGTTCAGCCGTTTCGGGCTAAGTGCCTGATTCATAGACCATCCATCCTAGGAAAGATCTTCCGCTGGGCGAAAACTGCCGCCCGCAAGGCGGCAAGAATTGCCCAGTCGCCGGGACCTTGCGGCGGGCGAAGCAAGGGATTCCGCGCTCTTGCGGCCTGGCTTCGCTCTGGCACGGAAGCTGCAACTGGGAATGGGGGCGGCCAGGCAGGCCCACCCCACAGGACGGCAGGAAGCCGTCGTCACGCGGCAGGTAGCCGCACCCCTCTCCTTCAAGATCGTCAAGACACCGCCGGATGCGCGGCCGGGCAGGCGCCCGGCTCGGCGCGCCGAAGGGATGGCGTTGTGTGTGGGCAACGGGGGCCTGATCTGAACGTTGGGGTTGGAAGCGGCGAGGCGCGGGATGCCGGGCGGCCCGGGCCGCTGCTAGACGGAGATTCCGCCGCCCGGGGGCGGGGTCCCCTGCGGGCCGGCCGGACCGGGCTCCTGCACGGTCGCTTCGCCCTGGGCGGACACCTCGGCCAAGAGCCCGGCGGCAATCTGGCGGTTGATGTTGATCAGAGCGTCGAAGCCCTTGGGCTCCGGGTTGGCGAGAAGCCGCACGGTGTGCTTGTCGACGAAGTTGCAGAGATCCAGCATGTTCTTGCGAACCTCGGGCGGCAGCGGGCAGTTGGCCTGGGTGACCTCGGCCTGAAAGATGGTCCAGAGCCGCCAGTTCAGGCGCGCGGTTTCCTTCATCGCTTTGATGTCGTCGGGCGTCTTCTGGACCTCGGCCATGCGCCGGGCCGACTCCAGCAGGGCCCGGCCCTCGGTCTCCCGGGGCGAGCCGCCCTGGCCCATGGTGCCGCCGTAGGACTTCGCCGCCGACTCATTCGGCATGCTGAAGGATCCCGGCTTCGTGGTCGATCAACTTCTGGCAGGCCTTGAGTCCGGCGTAGAGCTGGTCCGCGCCGAGCCGGCCGCGGATCTCCTCTGCCAGCGTCTCTGCGCTGGGCGCCGCTCGCAGGTAGTCGCTCAGCAGCCGGTCGAACTCGTCGACGAAGGAGTCTCGGCGATCGGGAAAGAGATAGGCGCATTGGAGGGCCAGATAGACCCGCGACGCGGGGGTCTTGGCGTCCTCGGTCGTGAGGATGTCTTTCTGGCGCAGGATGTGCGCTTGGTTCTCGAAGACGAGGCTGGCCACGTCGCCGTCGTTCTTGACGACCGCTCCGTTGACGATCAGCTTTTCGCCCTTGCCGAGTGTCAGCTTCAGGGGCATGAGGATTACCCTAAAGGTTTGGTATAGCTCTGATACAATAGACTTTATAATTAAAAAAAAATTAACCCACACCAAGTTGGATAGTTCTTTCCAGCTTTCTAGCCTAAGTCTTTATAACTAGTTTACGGTCTGAGAGGCGACATGGGTGTCGAGGCGCAGCCCGGGATGACCGGAGTCCAGCAGTCCTGGCCCGGCGCGACGATGGCGCCTGGAACGGACGCCGAAGCGGGCGAGCCGGAGCCGCGATTCGCCGCCAACCTGGCTGCGCTGAGAGATTGGGCGCCGGGCCTTCAGGCCCAGCTGGCCGGTATGTCGGAAGTTCATTCCGAGCTCTTGACCGGGGCTGACGGCGGCCTCGACATCGCCTTCCTGGGCCAGCGCTTCTACCAGACCGATGCCCGGGACCATGCCCAGGCCCAGGTTGCCCACTTCTTCAAGGCGCCGACCCGCAACTTGTTGAACGAGCCCGACCCGGCGAGCCTGAAGGGCGGCATCGGCGACTTCTGTCAGCGGGTCACGACGCGCTTGGCCGAGGCCGGGATCGCCTACGAGAAAACCTTGCGCCGCGAGGAGTCGCACTTTCTGGTGGTCCTGGGCGTCGGACTCGGCCTGCATCTGCCCGAACTGATGGCGCGCAGCCAGTGCCGCTGCCTCATTCTGATCGAGCCGACGCTCGAGAACCTCTACCATTCCCTGCGGGTCCTCGACTGGGCGGAACTGCTGGCCGAGGCGGCGCGGCGCGAGGTCGAGATCGTCTTCGTTACCGACCGCGATCCCGCCGTCATCGCCCAGAAGACCCTGTCGGCGATCCGTGGCAACAACCCCGTGCTCACCGACGGGCTCTATCTGTTCGAGCACTATCCCTCGGCGATCCTGCAGCAGGCCTCGGGGCAGCTGAAGCGCGAGCTCTATTCGACGATCCGCGGCCTGGGCTTTTTCGAAGACGAGGAGGTGATGGCGCGCAATTCGGTCGCCAACCTCGATCGGCCGAGGCTGCGCCTGATCGATCAACCGCAACCCTCGCTCGAGGCGCCTCTCTTCATCGTCGGCTCGGGGCCCTCGCTGGAGCAGGATCTGGATTTCATCGCCGGCGCGACCGAGCGGGTCGCAATCATGTCGATCGGCACCACCCTGCGGATTCTCCTCGAACGCGGCATCCGGCCCGACTTCCACATCGAGCTGGAGAACACGCCGAACTGCGCGCGCTCGGTCGAGGCCACGGCGGCGGAGTTCGACACCGCAGGAATCACCCTGATCGCCGCGCTCTCGGTCGACCGCCGGATGTCCGACTGCTTCGAAGACCCGGTCTTCTTCCTGCGCGAGGAGAACACCGGGACCGTGCTTCTGGGCCAGCCGGTCATGACCCTGTCGCCTTCCGGGCCGACGGTGGCCAACGCCGGCCTGAGCGCTGCGATCCGGCTCGGTTTCCGGGAGATCTACCTCTTCGGGGTCGACATGGGCTCGCGCGAGCACGGCCGCTACCACGCCGAGGGATCGGTCTTCTCGACCGGCCTGCTGCCCGAGAACCGCCGAGCGCATCAGCGCTTTGCCGGCAACTTCGGCGGCGAGGCCTGGGGCGAGGCGGTGCTCAACTGGTCCCGCCTCTACCTCGAAGCGGTCCTGCGGATGTTCGTCGGGGTCACGGTCTACAACTGCAGCGACGGGGTCCGGATCGAAGGCGCGATTCCCAAGGTCTCCCGGGCGATCGAGCTGCCCGGCGTCGCCCTCGATCGGGCCCGGCTCATGACTGCTCTGGAGGCCGGCCTGGCCGGCTTCGACCGGGCCGAGCTGGCCTCGATCTGCAACGCCGGCTTCGCCAAGGCCCGCGACGAGGCGGTTCTCGAGCGCCTGATCGATTGCCTGACGGCCGCGGAAGCTGGCGATCTCGCGGAGCTCGAATGGGCGCACGAGATCTTCCGGCTGCTGCGTGCCGAGACCGCCGAGCGCAGCCTGATCGCATCCTTCGTCAAGGGCTCGGTGATCATGATCCTCGGCTGCGCCCTCTGGTACGACAGGCGGCTGAGCGACCGGGCTCAGCAGGCAGGCTTTCGCCGCATTGCCCTGCAGGAGGCCCTTGCCGCCCTGAGAGAGTTCCGCGGACGCATCGAGCGGATCTTCGAGGATGCCGGGCAGGTGTTGAAGGCACCCGAAGCGAGGCCCTGACAAAAACCTGGCCGGCGGCGTCGGGATAGGGCGCCCGCGTCCTCAGCTCTTGGCCGGCGCCTTGACCCGGAAGAACAGGCTGTACATCACCGGCACGACGCCGAGGGTGAGCAGGGTTCCGATTGCCAGGCCGAAGGAGATCACGATCGCCATGCTCATGAACAGCGGGTCCTGCCAGACGATCAACGGTGCGAGGCCAAGCACCGTGGTGATCGTGGTCATCATGATCGGCCGAAAGCGCGAGACCGCCGCGGTGACGATCGCCGTGTAGGGATCCGCGCCGGCCTGGCGCTCGGCCTCGACGCTGTCGATCATGACGATACCGTTGTTGATGATGATCCCGGCGAGGCTCAAGAGCCCCAGGATCGTCATGAAGCCGAAGGGCACGCCCGTGATCAGCAAACCGAGCACCGCGCCGACGAAG
>JASJAL010000264.1 GCA_030067055.1 Kiloniellales bacterium
GCGATAGAGATAGGCGCCGTCCTTGGCCGGGACCGAGGCGTCGTCTTCCTTGATGCGGCCCTTGAGCTCCTGGAAGATCGTCTCGGTCAGCGCCGCCCGGGGCGCCATCACCGCATGGAAGTAGGCGTTCTCGGCCTCGAGATGGGCCAGGATCTCGGGGTCCTTCACTTCGGGATAGCCCGGATCGCGCAACCAGGCGTAGGGGTCTTCGATCTCCACCCCGTGGGCGGTGAAGCTGTGCGGCTTGCGGGCGGCCTGCGGCGGGGTCGTCGGCGCCGGGGTGAGGGGCTTGCTGTCGGGCATCCGGGGGGCTTTCGATGGTGAAGCGCTGTCTCCAGGAAGATGTTCGCCGCGGCGCCCGGCATCAAGCCCCAGCTGCCAGATTCCGGCCGCCGGGTGGCGTTGACGGGGGAAGGCGGCGGGCCTAGGGTCCCGGCGCTGTTTCCCAGGCGCGGGACCATGAGGTCATGACGAGCGAAAGAGAGCTGGCGCAGGCTGCCAAGGCCTGGCCCTTCCAGGAGGCCCGCAAGCTGCTCCAGCGCATCGGCGGCAAGGTGCCGGAGAAGGGCTACGTGCTGCTGGAGACCGGCTACGGTCCCTCGGGCCTGCCCCACATCGGCACCTTCGGCGAGGTGGCCCGGACCACCGCCGTGCGCCACGCCTTCCAAGAGCTCTCCGAGGTGCCGACCCGGCTGTTCTGCTTCTCCGACGACATGGACGGTCTGCGCAAGGTCCCGGACAACATCCCGAACCAGGAGATGGTCGCCCAGCACCTGGGCAAGCCGCTGACCGAGATCCCGGATCCCTTCGGCGACGACTACCCCTCCTTCGGCGCCCACAACAACGCGCGGCTGCAGGCTTTCCTGGACGCCTTCGGCTTCGACTACGAGTTCCAGTCGGCGACCGAGTGCTACCGCTCCGGACGCTTCGACCAGGCCCTGCTGCAGGCCCTGCGCTGCTACGACAAGATCATGGCGATCATCCTGCCGACCCTGGGCGCCGAGCGGCAGGCGACCTACAGCCCGTTCCTGCCGATCAGCCCCAAGACCGGCCGGGTCCTGCAGGTGCCGATGCTGGAGCGGAATGAAGACGCAGGGACCGTCGTCTTCGAGGATGAGGACGGCACCCGGACCGAACTGCCGGTGACCGGCGGGCACTGCAAGCTGCAATGGAAGGCCGACTGGGCCATGCGCTGGTACGCCCTGGACGTCGACTACGAGATGTCCGGCAAGGACCTGATCGACTCGGTCAACCTGGGCGGCCGGATCATCAAGGCCCTGGGCGGCCGGCCGCCGGACGGCTTCAACTACGAGCTCTTCCTGGACGAGGAGGGCCAGAAGATCTCCAAGTCCAAGGGCAATGGCCTCTCGGTCGAGGAATGGCTGACCTACGCGCCGCCGGAGAGCCTGGCGCTCTTCATGTACCAGAAGCCCAAGGTCGCCAAGCGGCTCTACTTCGACGTCATCCCGCGCACCGTCGACGACTACCTGACCTTCCTCGACCGCTTTCCCGGCCAGGAGCCGGCCCAGCAGATCGAGAACCCGGTCTGGCACATCCACGACGGCAAGCCGCCGCGCGAGGAGGCGCACATCAGCTATTCGATCCTCCTCAACCTGGCCTCGGCCTGCAACGCCGAGGACGAGGACGTGCTCTGGGGCTTCATCAGCCAGTACGCGCCGGAGGCGACCAAGGAGACCGCGCCGATCCTGGCCGGCCTGGTGCGCACCGCGCTCAACTACTACCGGGATTTCGTCCGCCCGAAGAAGCGCTACCGCGCGCCCGACGAGATGGAGCGGGCCGCGCTCGAGGACCTGCTGGCGGCCCTGGAGGCGCTGCCGGCGGAGGCGCCCGGCGAGGACTACCAGAACCAGATCTACGAGGTCGGCAAGCGCCATCCCTTCCCGGAGCTGCGCGCCTGGTTCAAGGCGCTCTACGAGATCCTCTTCGGCCAGGAACAGGGCCCGCGCATGGGCTCCTTCGTCGCCCTCTACGGCCGCGACAACTTCCTCGACCTGCTGCGCCGCGCCCTGGCCGGCGAGGACCTCAGCCCGGCTTAGGCTGCGATGCCGGCTGAAGGCGAGATCGTCTTCCGTGGCGCGCGGCCGGGCGACGCGCAGGCCGTCGCGGCGCTCATGGTCGAGGCCGGGGGCGGGCTCTTCGAGTTCCTGCTGGACGGGGTGCTGCCGGAGATGACGCCGGCCGACGTCCTGGCCCTGGCGGTCGCCGGCGGCGAGGATCCCTCCTCCCATCGCAACGTGCTGGTGGCGGAGGCGGAGGGGCAGGTGGTGGCGATGATCAACGCCTACCCGGCCGATCTCTTGAAGGCGGAGGCGCGCGACCTGGTGCCCAAGGAGCGGCTCGCCCACATCTCGGCGCTCGACGACATCGCCGACTGGGGCAGCTTCTTCGTCAGCAGCATGGCCGTCGCCGCCGGCCATCGCCGCCGCGGCATCGCCAGGTATCTCCTCTCGAGGGTCTTCGCCGCAGCCGAGCGGCGAGGCTTCGACCGGGTCAGCCTGCAGGTCTGGGCGGACAACGCGGCGGCGCGCCGACTCTACGAGAGCGAGGGCTTCGTCATCCAGGACCGGGCGCTCATCGCGCCACTCCCAAGGCTGCCCCGCGCCGGCGAGAGCTTGTTGATGGTGCGTGAGGTTCCCGGGTCACGATCGCCGGGCAAAGCACGTTCGGACGCCCGTAGAAGGAACGGTTGAAGCTCGAAACCCGGGCCAAGCAGCGTCTGGACGACCGTCGGGCTCGAAGGAGACAAAAGCCCACCAGGGTAACGCTCTTCGCCTCGCTCACCGACGTTGGTGAGCGCAACCGAACTGCGTTAGGCCATGGCGTGTTTGCCGATCTCCGACCGCGAAGGGTTTTCTCTTTGTCGGGCAGAGCCTCATGATCCAAGTTTGTTGTCGGGGACATAGAGCACTGGAAGGCGCCTTCCGTGTTAAGCGGCCTGCGTGTTTGAAGCCGCGGTGGCATCAAGGCGCGGACGGGAGGTTGATTTGGCACAGCGCAAGGTGACAAGGATCTGGCGTTGCCGTCCCGCGGTATTCATCGTGACGGCGTTCTTGGTCATAGCGGCGATGGTCCCGGCGGTCCGCGGACAGGAGTCGGCCGGCGTCGAGGAACCGAATCCTCTGCGTCCCGCCGGCACGACGAGTCCGCGGGCCACGCTGCGCAGCTTCTTGACGGACGCGGAGGCGGCTATCGAATCTTGGGGTCAGGGCGAACTGAGCCCGGCAAGCCAGCGGGCGTTCCTCCGGGCGATGGAAACGCTGGACTTCAGTGGAACCCCCGACGGACGTTCATGGTCGGTACAAGTCCAGCGAGTCCTGCTTCTGGCCGAGATTCTCGCGCGCCTCGACATCCCACTGGACGATCAGATCCCCGGCGGTATCGAGGTGGCGGATGGCAGCATCGCGCGCTGGACCCTTCCCGGCAGCAGGATCACGATCGCGCGGATCGAAGAGGGCCCAAGGGCGGGCCAGTTTCTCTTTTCGGCCGGTACCGTGGCCCGGCTCGACCGGCTGTATCGGCAGATGCAGGATCTGGCTTACAAGCCAGGGGCCATGGTCGGCATCTACAAAGACTACCTGAAGTCGGACCGCACGATGCTCGCGCGCGAACGCGAACTCCGGAACCGCCTGAGGCCGAACGATACCTCGAGTCCGCGATCCACCTTGGAAGGCTTCATGGACAGCGTCAATCGCGCCTACGCGCTGATCATGGAGGCCGATGCAGCCCTCAAGGCGACGCCGCCGACGATGACCCGGGAGGAGGCCCGAGAGATCGAGACCAGGGCCGACAACCTGCTCCGCCGCGCGGCCGCCACGATCGACCTGAGCGAGGTGCCCAGCGCGCTCCGTCAGGACGTTGCCGTCGAGGCGGTCCTCGAGCTGAAGGAAATCATCGACCGGATGCATCCCCCTCCGTCGGACAGCATCCCGGATCTCGAGATGGTGGCAGCGGCCCGAAGAGGCGTCTTCGGATCCTTCGCCCACGGCTCCGATCCGCTGCGCTGGACACTACCGAATACCGAGATCGATATCGTGGAAGTCGCGGAGGGGGATAGGCAGGGCAGCTTTCTTTTCAGCGCCGGTACCCTTCGTAACCTGGACGCTTACTACGAGGCCGTTCGAGACCTTCCGTATCGTCCGGTGGGATTCGAGGCGGTGGAGAAGGGCTATCTGTCGCCAGGTCTGTCGCCCGGATTCTATGACTACTACATCACGACGCCTGGCTATCTCATTCCCGAAGCCTATTTACTGACTGCCTGGCTCGACGACTTGCCGGATTGGCTCAAGGCGCCCTATGGAGAGCAGACCCTGTGGCAGTGGCTCGCCCTCATCCTCACCGTGTCGGCGCTGGCCGCGGCGAGCTATGTGGTCTTCCGGATTTTCCGTCGGCTCCAGGCGCGCCTGACGCCGCCTTTGGGCCATTGGCTGATGGTCATATTGCCGCTTCTCATCGCAGGCGTCGTCGTCGTCGTTCGCGACTTCCTCGACCACGACATCAATCTGACCGGCGCCACGCTGTCGGTCATCGTCGCGCTGAGCCGCATGATCATCCTGATCATGGTGGCCTGGGCCGTCTGGAACGCCTTTAAGGCGCTCGCCGAGACGATCATCGCCACGCCGCGGGTCGGCGAGGGCGGCATCGATGCCAGCCTCCTGCGGATCATCGCGCGCTTGCTCGGCTTCGTGACTGGCGTATGGATCGTGCTTTCCGGCCTACAGGCACTGGGCGCGGATATCGTCCCGCTCCTGGCGGGCCTCGGTGTGGGTGGGCTCGCCGTGGCGCTTGCCGTCCGCCCGACGTTGGAAAACTTGATCGGCGGTCTGATCCTCTACTTCGACAAGCCGGTCCGGGTCGGCGACTTCTGCTCCTTCGGCGGTCAGACCGGGACCGTCGAGACTATCGGCCTGCGCTCGACGGCGATCCGCGGCCTCGATCGGACCTTGATCTCAGTGCCCAACGCCAAGTTCGCAGACATGGAGATCATCAACTGGGCACGGTGCGACCGAATGTTGATCACCGCGACCCTGGGGCTGCGCTACGAGACCGAAGACGACCAGCTGCGCTACGTCCTGGTCAAGATCCGGGAGATGCTCCACGCCCATCCCAAGATCGACCGGGAGACCGTTCGCGTTCGCTTCGCCGGCTACGGCGCCTCGTCCCTGGACGTG
>JASJAL010000265.1 GCA_030067055.1 Kiloniellales bacterium
CCTTGCCGCATCAGCTCGTCCGCTTCGTTCGCCTGCCGGGCGAGAAGCACCGCTTCATCCGGCTGGAGCAGGTGGTCGAGCTGCATCTGGAGCGCATGTTCCCGGGCTTCGAGGTCGAGGAGCTGGGCTACTTCCGGGTGGTCCGCGACAGCGACATCGAGATCGAGGAAGAGGCCGAGGATCTGGTGCGGGTCTTCGAGACGGCGCTGAAGCGCCGCCGGCGCGGCAGCGTCATCCGGCTCTCGGTCAACGCCGAGATGTCGGACTCGCTGCGCGCCTTCGTGATCGACGAACTGGACGTCGAGGAGAGCGACGTCTACGCCCTGGACGGCATGCTCGGCCTGTCGGACATCAAGCAACTGATCGTCGACGACCGGCGCGACCTAGTCTTCGATCCCTTCAACATCCGCTTTCCCGAGCGGATCCGGGACTTCGGCGGCGATTGCTTCGCGGCGATCCGCGACAAGGACATCATCGTCCACCATCCCTACGAGAGCTTCGACGTCGTCGTCCAGTTCATCCGCCAGGCGGCGCTCGACCCGGCCGTGGTGTCGATCAAGCAGACGCTCTACCGGACCAGCGAGGATTCGCCGATCGTGGCCGCCCTGGCGGAGGCCGCGGAGGCCGGCAAGACCGTGACCGCGCTGGTCGAGCTCAAGGCCCGCTTCGACGAGGCCCGCAACATCCGCTGGGCGCGCAATCTCGAACGGGCCGGGGTGCAGGTGGTTTACGGCTTCATCGACCTCAAGACCCATGCCAAGGTCTCGCTGGTCGTGCGCCGCGAAGGCCAGGCCTTGCGCTCCTACGTCCATTTCGGGACCGGCAACTACCATCCGATCACGGCGAAGATCTACACCGACCTGTCCTTCTTCACCTGCGATCCGGCGCTCTGCCACGACGCGGCGCGGCTGTTCAACTACATGACCGGCTACGCCCGTCCGGAGCGCCTGGAAAAGCTCTCGATCTCGCCGATCACCTTGCGGGCGACCCTGCTGCGTCAGATCGAAGAGGAGATCGGCCACGCCGAGGCCGGGCGGCCGGCGGCGATCTGGGCCAAGATGAACTCGCTGGTCGACGGTGAGATCATAGACGCGCTCTACCGGGCCTCCCAGGCCGGCGTCCAGATCGAGCTCATCATGCGGGGAATCTGTTGCCTGAGACCGGGCGTCCCGGGGCTGTCGGAGAACATCTCGGTGAAGAGCATCATCGGGCGCTTCCTCGAGCACAGCCGGATCGTTTGCTTCGGTGCCGGAAACGGGCTGCCATCCCGGTCGGCCAAGGTCTTCATCTCCTCGGCCGACTGGATGCCGCGCAACCTGGACCGGCGGGTCGAGACCCTGGTGCCGATTGAGAATCCCACCGTTCACCAGCAGGTGGTCGAGCAGATCATGATCGCCAACCTCAAGGACGAAGCGCAGTCCTGGGTGCTGGAGTCCGATGGCAGTTACCGGCGCTTGCCGAAAGCCGCGGAGAGTTTCAGTATTCACACCTACTTCATGACCAATCCCAGCCTGTCCGGGCGCGGCAGCGCCCTGAAGTCGGCGAAGAAGGCCCCCCGCCTTATGCTCAAAGAGTCCTGAGTCGTCTCAATGTCCAGCGTTCGAAAGCCCAAAGGCCTGGCGCCCAAGATGCGCCTGCCCGTGTTGTCGCCGGGGATCCGCAACCAGCGCCGCACGAAACGCCGGGTGGCGGTGATCGACATCGGCTCCAACTCGATCCGCCTGGTGGCCTTCCAGGGCCCGCAGCGGGTCCCGGTGCCGATTTTCAACGAAAAGGTGCTCTGCGGTCTGGCGCGCGGCCTGGGCGAGACCGGACGCCTCAACCCGGCTGGCGTGGAATCGGCGCTTAAGAACCTCGAACGCTTCACCAAGCTGGCCGCCGCGATGCGGTCGGACGAGATCGCCATGCTCGCGACCGCGGCCGTGCGCGAGGCCGAGGACGGGCCGGCGTTCGTCGCCGAGGTGATGCAACGCACCGGCTTCGAGATCAGGGTCCTGTCTGGCGAGGAAGAGGCGCGCTTCTCCGCCGAAGGGGTCATGGCCGGTGCGCCCCTGGCGGATGGAATCATGGGCGATTTGGGCGGCGGTTCCCTGGAGCTGGTGCGGATCGACGGCGGCAAGGTGACGGATCTGGCGACTTTGCCGTTGGGCCCTTTACGTCTTCTCGGCGAGACCGGCGGCGACGGCAAGGTCATGCGCCGGCAGATAGAGGAGGCTCTGGACTCGCTGCCCTGGCTGGAGCAGGGCACGACGCCGCACTTCTACGCCGTCGGTGGGTCCTGGCGCAACCTGGCCCGGATCAGCATGGAAAGCCGCGACTACCCGTTGAAGGTCATTCACGGCTACACCATGACGGCCTCCGAGCTGGAGGACCTGACCCGGGTGGTCGCGCGTCAGACCAAGGAATCCCTGGCCAGGCTAAAGAACGTCACGTCGCGGCGGCTGGAGACCCTGCCGCCGGCGGCGCTGATCCTTCGGCGCCTCCTGCGTCGGCTCAACCCGCGCGAAGTGGTCTTTTCCGCCTACGGCCTGCGCGAGGGCTGGCTGTTCGACCAGCTCTCGAAGGCCGAGCGCGCCAAGGATCCGCTGCTGGAGGTTGCCCGCGACGTGATGGAGCGCGATAACCGCTTCGGCGATCTCGGGCCTGAGCTCTTCGCCTGGTCGGCGCCGTTGTTCGAGGACGAAAGCGAGGCCGACGCGCGATTGCGGCGGGCAGCCTGCTACTTCTCCGACCTGGCCTGGCGCGAGCATCCGGACTACCGCGCCTCCTGGGCCTTGCACCGGCTGTTGCAATGGCCGTTCCTAGCCGCCGATCACAGTGAGCGCGCCTTCCTGGCCCTGACCGTGGCCTGGCGCTACGGCGGTTCCGATGAGATCTCCTCATTCCTGGTACTGCTAAGCCCCGCGGAGGCGGAACGCGCCAGGGTCCTGGGTCTGGCCCTCCGGCTTGCCTATACCCTGTCGGCGGGCACGATCGAGGTGCTGCAGAACTGCCATCTGCATTGGTCGGAGGGCCGCCTTCAGCTCAACCTTCCGGAGGACGGGCCCGTTCCCTCAGGCAATGTGGTCGAGCGACGCTTCGCCCAGCTCGTCGAAGCCGTGGACAGCCTGGCCTGAGGCAGCGCCAGGGCCGCTATCTCAGCTCGATTTCACGGGTCACGTGAAGGACCTCCTGCGGGCCCGTCGGGTCTTTCCGGCGCACGCGGTAGTCGGCGCGGTAGCGCCCGGGTATCCAGCCGTCCGGCGGCCGTCGCTTGCCGCCGAAGCGGAACCACTGGGCCTTGTCCCCGGGCACCTCGGTCACGGATCGCATAAGCTCGCTGCCGTCGGGCCGGGCGATCGTAAGCGTTTCCTCGTCGCCTCCGCGCAGCCCCCAGCTCACCGCCCAGAACACCAGGGCCGGCTCGCTGACGGTCAGGGCGTCCCGCCGAAATTCGCCCTTCAGGACCCCATCCAGCGACGGCTTGCGGGCGGCGAAGCCGGCCAGCAGCAATCCGCCTGGCCGGTAGACGAGTTCGCGTGCTGCGGCTTCGGACCACAGACTACGGTCGACCCGGCCGCAGCCCGAGCCGGGTGCCAGCCCGGTGAAGGGGTCCACGGCTTTGCCATCGCGCCGCAAGGCGAACTCGACATGGGGAAACTCGGTGTGGCCCGACAGGCCGATCAGGCCCAGGACCTGACCGCTGACCACCCGGTCGCCGGGGCGAACCGCGACGCTGCCCTTCAGCAGGTGGCTGTACTGGGTTTCCCAGCCGCCGGGATGCGCGACGACCACGCCGTTGCCGGCCTCGCGGCCCTTGATCTCAGCCAAGTCGATGTCGCGGATCGAGACGTCCGGCATGCCGTCGCGCACCGCCTTGACCTCGCCGGCGGCGGCGGCCAGGACCGGCACGCCCGCGCGCATCTCGATCAAGCTGGGCACCCGGATATCGGTGCCGTCGTGGCCGTCGTAGGCCAGCGGACCGCAGCTGTGGTCCCGGGCCCCGGGGCCGGCGTCCTGGTCGACGTAGTTCTGGACCACGCAATCCCTGCCCATCTCGCAGTCCACTGGAAGCTCGAGGCGGAACTCGTCGGCCGCGGCGGCGGGCGCGAGGGCAGGGTTCAGGATCGGCGCTAGGGCCAAGGCCAGGATCGGGCCCAAGGCCATGGCAAATGGCGGGCGCCTGGGCGCCGGGTCAGGCATTCAGGCCGACTTTCCGCCGGGCTCGGCGAGGCAAACCTCGCGGTCCAGGATGGTCAACGCCAGCTCGCCGTGTTTGAGCTTCAAGGCATCGGCGCCGAAGATCTCGCGCCGCCAGCCGCTGAGCGCCGGCACCTCGGCCTTGTCGTCGGCGGCGATCAGCTCGAGATCGGCGGCGCTGGCAATCAATTTCTGGGCCACGCCGTGGGACTCGCACTTGGCCTTCAGCAGCACCTTGAGAAGGTCGACGACCGGGCCCAGGCCCGAGATCCGCTCGTGCCGGGGCGGCGGCTTGGGGCGCTGCTCCGCCGGAGTCGCCTGGCCGGCCTTGATCGCTTCCAGGATGCCCCGCCCCATGCGGCCCTCGGCGAAGTCCCGGCTGAGGCCCCGGGTCCGGGACAGCGCCTTGGCGTCCCCGGGCGTATGGGCGGCGACGTCGAGCAGCTGCTCGTCGCGCAGGATCCGGTTGCGCGGTACGTCGCGGCGCTGGGCCTCGACCTCGCGCCAGGCGGCCAGGGCCTTCAGGACCGCGAGGAATCGGCGGTCGTTGGAGCGCGACTTGAGCCGGCGCCAGGCCTCATCGGGCTCCAGCGCATAGGTCGCCGGCGTGGTCAGGACCGCCATCTCCTCGGAAAGCCAGGCGGCCCGGCCGGACTTCTTCAGCTGCCGGCTGAGGCGCTCGTAGATCGGCCGCAGGTGTATGACGTCGGCCAGCGCATAGTCCAGCTGCCGCGGCGTCAGGGGCCGATGCGACCAGTCGGCGAAGCGCGAGACCTTGTCGAGACGGGCGCCGACGATTTGCGAGACCAGGCGATCGTAGGACACCGATTCGCCGAAGCCGCAGACCATGGCGGCGACCTGGGTGTCGAAGATCGGTGCGGGCAGCTGGCCGAAAAGGTGGAAGAAGATCTCCAGGTCTTGTCTGGCCGAATGGAAGACCTTCAGCACCTTCGGATCGGCCAGGAGCCGGCCCAGGGGGGCCAGGTCGATGCCATCGGCCAGGGTG
>JASJAL010000266.1 GCA_030067055.1 Kiloniellales bacterium
CCGCTGTCCAGGAGGTACAGAGTGGCCCTCAACCTGGAACAGAAAAAGGCCGTGGTGGCCGAGGTCAATCACGCGGCCAGCGGCGCTCTCTCGGCCATTGCGGCCGAGTACCGGGGCTTGTCGGTCAGCGACATGACCCAGTTGCGTGCGGAGGCGCGGGACAAAGGTGTCTACCTGCGTGTCGTGAAGAACACGCTGGCGCGTCGCGCCCTGGAAGGCACCGAGTTCGAATGCATGCGCGACGGCCTTGTCGGGCCGCTCATGCTGGCCTTCTCCCAGGAAGACCCCGGCGCGGCAGCCAGACTGCTGGGCGATTTCTCGAAAGAGAAGGATCAGCTGGTGGTCACAATGGTCTCCGTAGGCGGGCGGCTCTACGAACCGAGCGAGCTTAAACGCCTGGCAAGCCTGCCCACCAAAGACCAGGCCATCGGCATGCTGATGGGCGTCATGAAGGCGCCGATTGAGAAGTTCGTGCGGACTCTTGCGGAACCTCACGGCAAGCTCGTTCGAACCATTGCCGCGATTCGCGACCAGAAGCAGGCTGCCTAGTCCGGACCAGTTTCTCACAAGTTTTAAGTTCAGGAGTCAAACATGGCTGTCAGTAAAGAAGATATACTCGAAACCATCGCCAATATGAGCGTCATGGACGTGGTGGATCTGATCCAGGCGATGGAGGATAAGTTCGGAGTATCCGCAGCGGCGCCGGTCGCTGTTGCGGCGGCACCGGCTGCGGGCGGCGCCGATGCCGCGGCTGCCGAGGAGCAGACGGAGTTCGACGTGGTCCTCGCCAGCTTCGGCTCCAACAAAGTGTCTGTCATCAAGGCTGTTCGCGCCATGACCGGGCTCGGCCTGAAGGAAGCCAAGGAGGCTGTGGAAGGTGCGCCCACGACCGTCAAGGAAGGCGTTCCCAAGGAGGAGGCCGAGGAGGCGAAGAAACAGCTCGAGGAGGCCGGCGCAACGGTCGAGGTCAAGTAAGCGGTTTTGCGGCTTCGGCTTCCTCTTAATCAAACACAGGCTGGTGGCGTTGAGTCACCCGCCTGTCCCTGCTCGTATGGCTGCCCGCATCGGGCTGCCATGTTTTTTGGCGCCCGGAGGCCGGTCCGTATCGGCACGGGCGCGGTCCACCGGCCATTCATGTGAGAGAGACCCATGGGCTATACCTTCACCGAGAAGAAGCGTATCCGCAAGGATTTTGGTAAGCGGCCCAGTATTCTGGACGTACCCTATCTGCTGGCCATCCAGATCGACTCCTACGAGCGCTTTCTGGAACCGGAAGACCTGGAGAACCCGCGGGACTACGGTCTCGGAGCTGCCTTCCGGTCCGTGTTTCCAATCGAGAGCTACTCGGGGAACGCGGCACTCGAGTACGTGAAATACCGTCTTGCGGATCCGGTCTTCGACGTAAAGGAGTGCCAGCTGCGAGGCCAGACCTATGCTGCATCGCTTCGGGTGACCTTGCGCCTCGTCATCTACGACAAGGAGTCGAAGGGTAGCGAGAAAGTGGTGAAAGACATCAAGGAGCAGGAAGTCTACATGGGGGAGATCCCCCTGATGACGCCTAACGGGACCTTCATCATCAACGGCACCGAACGGGTCATCGTATCCCAGCTTCACCGCTCTCCGGGCGTGTTCTTTGAGCACGACAAGGGCAAGACGCACTCTTCGGGCAAGCTGCTGTTCTCGGCGCGCGTCATTCCGTACCGCGGGTCCTGGCTGGATTTCGAGTTCGATCCCAAGGATTGTGTGTTCGTGCGTATCGACCGTCGCCGCAAGCTGCCGGCGACGATACTGCTACGCGCCCTCGGCTATCAGCCAGAAGACATCCTGGCCATGTTCTTCGATACTAATGCCTTCGATCTGGGCAAGAAGTTCATACGACTGCATCTGATTCCGGAGCGCATGCGCGGCGACACGCTGAATTTCGACGTCAAGGACAAGGGCGGCAAAGTAATCGCCGAGGCTGGACGGCGCATCACCGCGCGCCATGTGCGACAAATACAGGAGCTCGGGCTCGAGAAGCTGGATGTGCCCGAGGAATACCTTATCGGCAAGATTCTCGCCCGGGACGTCATCGACAAGGGGACCGGCGAGGTGGCCGTTGCCGCTAACGACGAGATCACGCCCGAAGTTCTCGAGAAGCTGCGCGAGCTAGGCATCAAGAGCATTGAGACACTTTATATCAACGATTACGACCGCGGCCCCTACATCTCCGACACGCTGCGTATCGACCCGAGCCAGAGCGAGCTGGAGGCGCAGGTTGAAATATACCGCATGATGCGGCCCGGCGAGCCGCCGACAAAGGAAGCGGCGCAGACCTTGTTCAATAACCTTTTCTTCAGCTCGGATCGTTACGACCTGTCGCCGGTCGGGCGAATGAAATTCAACCGTCGCGTGGGCGGCGAGCGCGCCGTCGGCCCAGGTGTTCTCATCGATAACGAGTACTACATACGCAGCTACCTGGACGAGAAGGACGACAAGGCGTTTTCAGCGGTGGAACAAGCCAGGCACCCGGGGATCAAGCAGCTGCTCGACATCTACGCGGGCGAAGGCCGAAAACCGGTGACGACGTATGGTCAGGCCAAGGAGGTGCTACGCGACTGGGGCTCCGACATCATCGATGTCCTGAAGGTGCTCATCGACATCAAGAACGGCAAGGGCACCGTGGACGACATCGACCACCTGGGTAACCGCCGCATCCGCAGCGTGGGCGAAATGGCCGAGAACCAGTTTCGGGTTGGACTGGTACGCGTGGAGCGTGCCGTGAAGGAGCGCCTGAGTCTTGCCGAAGCCGAGGACCTCATGCCCCAGGAGCTGATCAACGCCAAGCCGGTATCGGCCGTGATCAAGGAGTTCTTCGGTTCCAGTCAGCTCTCACAGTTCATGGACCAGAACAATCCGCTCTCGGAGGTGACCCACAAGCGGCGGGTATCGGCTCTGGGGCCAGGGGGCCTGACCCGCGAACGGGCCGGTTTCGAGGTTCGTGACGTGCACCCCACCCACTACGGCCGCGTATGCCCCATCGAGACTCCGGAGGGGCCGAACATCGGCCTCATCAACTCGCTGGCGGCCTACGCTCGCACCAACGAATACGGTTTCCTCGAGACGCCGTACCGTAAGGTACAGGAGGGCGTTGTCACCGACGAGGTGTATTACCTGTCGGCAATCGAGGAAGGGCGATACGTCATTGCCCAAGCCAATGCGGCTCTCGATGAGAAAGGAAAGCTGACGGATGATCTCGTGTCCTGTCGGCACGAGAACGAGTTCGGCCTGTTTGCGCCGGAACGGGTGGAGTACATGGATGTGTCGCCGAAGCAAATCGTGTCGGTGGCCGCGGCGCTCATCCCCTTCCTGGAGCACGACGACGCCAACCGAGCCTTGATGGGTTCGAACATGCAGCGCCAGGCTGTGCCGACTCTGGTGACGGAAAAACCGCTGATCGGCACCGGCATCGAACACACGGTGGCCATCGACTCGGGTGTCACCGTCGTCGCGAAGCGCGGGGGAGCCGTCGACTCTGTGGACGCAGGGCGCATCGTGGTGCGCGTCAACGACGAGGAGACCGAGCCGGGCGAGCCGGGTGTGGACATCTTCAACCTGACCAAGTACACCCGCTCCAACCAGAACACCTGCATCAACCAGAAACCACTGGTCAAGCCGGGTGACAGAATCGCTCGCGGCGACGTGCTCGCGGACGGCCCTTCAACAGACATGGGCGAGCTCGCCCTCGGCCAGAATCTGCTGGTCGCCTTCATGCCCTGGAACGGCTACAACTTCGAGGATTCGATTCTCATCTCCGAGCGCGTTGTCCAGGAGGACCGCTACACGACTATCCATATCGAGGAGCTGGTGTGTGTGTCCCGGGACACCAAGCTGGGGCCGGAGGAGATCACGGCGGATATCCCAAACGTAAGCGAGTCGGCCTTGGCCAAGCTGGACGAATCCGGAATCGTGTTCGTCGGCGCAGAGGTCAACCCGGGTGACATACTGGTGGGCAAAGTGACACCCAAGGGTGAAACGCAGCTCACCCCTGAAGAGAAGCTCCTCCGCGCCATCTTCGGCGAGAAGGCTTCCGATGTGAAAGACACGTCGCTGCGGGTCCCGTCGGGTATGAACGGTACCGTGATCGACGTGCAGGTCTTCACCCGCGACGGGGTGGAAAAGGACGCCAGAGCCAAGCAGATCGAGGAGATGGAGCTGGCAAAGGTCAAGAAGGATTTGCGTGATCAGTTCAGGATCGTCGAGGACGACACGTATGCCCGCCTGGAGCGGGTGCTCGTTAACAAGCTGGCTGACGGTGGGCCAAGTGGCCTGAAGGCGGGGGCCAAGATCACCAAGAGCTATCTGACCGAATTGCCACGGGATAAATGGTTCGAGGTGCGTCCACGCAACGAAGCGGCCACTAACCAGCTGGAGAGAGCGCGCGAGCAGCTGGAGCAGCAGCGCACGGCGCTCGACGAGCAGTACGAGATCAAGAAGGGCAAGCTTACCACCGGTGACGATCTGGCGCCGGGTGTACTCAAGATGGTCAAGGTCTACCTGGCCGTCAAGCGGCGTGTGCAGCCCGGGGACAAGATGGCTGGACGGCACGGCAACAAGGGCGTCATATCCATGATCGTGCCCGTGGAGGACATGCCGTACATGGAGGATGGGACGCCCGTGGACATTGTCCTCAACCCGCTCGGTGTACCCTCACGTATGAACGTGGGGCAGGTGCTGGAGACGCATTTGGGCTGGGCGTCCAAGCAGCTCGGCAAGAAGATCGGTCGATTGCTGGATGCGGATGCGAAGCTCTCTGAGATCCGCAAGCTCCTGGATCAGATCTACAACAAGTCCGGGGGGAAGGCCGAAGACCTCAAGAGTCTCTCCGATGAAGATGTCATCGAGCTCGCCCGCAACCTCTGTACTGGCGTACCGATGGCAACGCCCGTGTTCGACGGCGCCAGCGAGGACGAGATCAAAGACATGCTGGAGCTGGCGGGCCTGCCGCGCAGCGGCCAGACCAAGCTGTTCGATGGCCGCACCGGGGACGCCTTCGACCGGCCGGTCACGGTTGGGTATATGTATATGTTGAAGCTGAACCATCTCGTTGATGACAAGATGCACGCGCGCTCAACCGGGCCATACAGCCTGGTCACTCAGCAGCCCCTGGGCGGAAAGGCGCAGTTCGGCGGTCAGCGTTT
>JASJAL010000267.1 GCA_030067055.1 Kiloniellales bacterium
TCGGCATCGGCGGCCGGTATCTCGTATTCGTACTCGCTCCGGGTGGCGCCGACCGAAACGCCTTTGACGGTCAAGAAGCCCTTGTCGTCGATGGTGCGCACGCGAACAGTGCGCTCCTTGACCGTCGACAGATAGCCCTGGCGATAGCGCGTGCCCTGGGCCATCACGCGCCAGTCCTCGCCCGCCACTAGGAACTTGCGTTCGATTTCTTTGGCCATGCCACCCCCTCTCCTAATTTGGCAGCGGCACCGGCTCCATGCCGATGACCCGCTTGATGGCACGTAGATAGTTGACGTTCTCGTAGTCCTCGAGGCCAAGCATGCGCTTGGCTTCCAGAATCGCCGGTATGTCCGTCGCTTCGACCGCCACCGTCTGCAGCCCGGCGCCGTTGATCCAGACCTCGGCGTGTTCGGTGATGCAATCGTTGACGGTGAAAGCGAAGCGCCGCTTGAACACAGCTACCGCAACCAAGTCGCGATGAGGACGGATGATCCCATCGAGGTACTGGTCCAAGGTGTACTCGTCGCGATCGAGGTCAGGCATGGCGACCCCGAAGGCCGGGAAGACGTCCGTTACCAAGGTCTCGGCGGCCATCGGAAACGCGCCCTTCATGCGCGGGCGCCATTGCTCCAGGCCGTCACGCTCCCCGACGAGTACCTTGATGTCCATCTTAGCGTCGCGGATCTTGGTGTTGTTCTCGTCGTTGCCGGCCGAGACGATGTAGACCTCGTCGCTTTCGCGGATGCCCTGGCATGGCGAGACGCGGCGCATCCGGGTCTCGACCATGCCGAAGTTGCGCGCCCAGGTGCGGAACTCGAAGCGCGGCTCGATCTCGTTCATCGCTGGCTACTCTCTGTAGACGAGTGATTATAGAGCCAATGGCCGCGCTGTCTTGGTCCGGCGAGTCGCGCGCTGCGTCCGTTTGATCGTTCAATTGGTGGGCTTGCTGGGGGGTGAGCTGGCTATCAGGACGGTATCCCGCTTCATCCTTCCCTGACCCTGGCTGTGTGAAAACGCGGCCAATGCTAAGCTTCTGTTGGTAAGTTACCGGGGGATTGGATGAAGCGCCTTGTTGAAGTCGTTCTCTCACGCCTGCGGATCACTGCCTAGATGCCATCTAATGCGTGATCGAGCTCGTCATCCAAGTGGTGAAGCCGTGAGCCAAATCATCAACTCACTCGTACGCCTAGCGGCGCCGGGATTGCTGATCTTACTTTCAACGATATCTGAGGCGGCAAACGACGAGGCTAGGCTCTCGAAAGCGCGCGAAGCGATGGTCTGGAAAATCGAGCAGCAAGTTCGCTCGATCAGAAAAATCGTCGGGGAGGAGGGATTCTCACCACCGGTGCTGCAAGCTATGCGTACGGTAAAGCGTCATCTTTTCGTTCCGGAGCGTCTCCGTTGGATGGCCTACGAGGACCGACCGGTCCCTATCGGCTACGGCCAAACGGTCTCCCAGCCCTTTATCGTGGCTCTCATGACACATTTGCTCGACATCCACGCTGATGACGCCGTTCTGGAGATCGGCACCGGCTCGGGATATCAGGCGGCCGTGTTCGCGCTGCTCGCGCGGCAGGTCTGCACGATCGAGATCATCTCCGAACTGGGATCGGCGGCTTCTGAACGCTTAACCCAACTGGGGCACAAAAACGTCCGCACCAAAGTCGCTGACGGATACCACGGCTGGCCCGAATGCGGACCCTTCGACGCCATCGCTGTCACAGCGGCGGCCGACCATGTACCGCCGCCGCTTGTAAGGCAGCTAAAGCCGGGTGGTCAGATGGTCATCCCTGTGGGCGGGAGTTTCGCGACACAGCACCTGACGTTGGTCAAGAAGACAATGGAGGGCCAGGTCACGACGCAGCAAGTCCTGCCGGTGATCTTCGTTCCCTTGACCCGTGCCGAGTGATGTTGACCCACCTCGCGCTCGCGGTGATCTCAGCGGCAATCCTAGCCTACGAGGTTCTGCTCGTACGGCTGTTTGCAATTACGCAGTGGCACAACTTCGCCTTCATGGCGATAAGTATCGCACTGCTCGGCTTTGGGATCAGTGGCGCAGTTCTCGCCCTATTTCAGGGTTGGCTTCGCGCGCATTTCTGTGCCGTGTTTTCGGGCTGCGCGACGCTCTTCGCCGTCACTAGCGCAGTCGCGTTTCTGCTGGCGCAGCGGCTGCCTTTCAACGCACTTGAGGTTGTTTGGGATCCGGCCCAACTTTTCTATCTGGGCCTGATGTACCTCTTACTTGCCGTTCCCTTCACCAGCGGCGCGACCTGTATCGGGCTGGCCTTCGTCCGTTATCAAAGAGAGATCGGTCGTATCTACCTTTCGAATCTCCTGGGTTCGGGGGCGGGTGCGTTTGGACTCCTGGCTGCCCTGTTCGTGCTGTCGCCAACGGACAGCCTGGGCGCGGTGGCAGCGCTGGGGCTCTTGGCGGCCGGGCTCATGGCGCTGGGCAGTCGATCGGCGCGTCTGCTTGCTGCAGTCGGTGGCGTTGCCTTTTTTGGGGTTTTCACCTGGTCGGCCTTGCCGCCGGCGTGGCTGGGGCTGCACGTCTCCGAATACAAGGGTTTGAGCCGCGCCCTGCGCGTGCAGGACGCGCGCTTGCTGGATGAATACTCGAATCCCCTCGCGCTGCTGTCCGTCGTCGAAAGCCCGACGATCCCTTTTCGCCATGCGCCGGGCCTCAGCCTGCAAGCCCCCGCCTTGCCGCCGCAGCAGCTTGGCGTCTATACGGACGCCGACTCGCTTACGACGATCAACGCTTTCAACGGGAATCTGGAGTCTCTTGCACATCTCGACTACTCGACAGACGCGCTGGGCTACCGTCTGACAAGGCAGCCCAAGGTTCTGATCCTCGGCGCAGCCACCGGACGATCGGTGCTGCAGGCTATCCAAGGGGGAGCCGCGCAGATCGACGCGGTCGAACTAAATCCGGACATGATTCAGTTAGTCCGCAAGGATTTCGCGAACTTTGCCGGGCGCATTTACGACCGCAGCGACGTGACGGTGCATGTTGCCGAAGCGCGACGCTTTGTGACGGCTTCTTCCGAAAGCTGGGACCTCATTCAAATGCCCCTCCTAGATTCTTTTGGGGCGGGGACCGCCGGCAGTCGCGGGCTGAGCGAGAGCTATCTTTTTACGGTGGAGGCCTATGAGACCTACTACAACCATTTGCGGCCCGGCGGCTGGATTAGTATCACGCGCTGGCTCGATCTGCCTCCAAGGGGCACGCTGAAGCTCCTGGCGACAGCACGACAAGCCCTCGAAAAGGCGAAGGTCGCAGATCTGGCCGATAGCTTCGTGATGGTTCGCGGGATGAACACGGTCACCCTGCTAACAAAGCGAGGACGGGTAACCGGGCACGATATTGCCGTGATCAAGTCCTTCGCCAAGGGCAGGTCCTTCGATCTCGGCTTCTACCCGGACATGCCAAGAGATGAAGCCAATCGTGCCAATGTCTTGACCGCCCCCTACTTCTTTGACGGCGCTCAGGCCCTGCTCGGTCCCAATCACCAAGCATTCGTGGCGCGCTACAAATTCGACATTGCGCCGGCGACCGATGATCGCCCCTATTTCTTCAGGTTCCTCAAGTGGCGAACGCTTCCAGAACTGGTTCGCCTCAGATCCCTTGGCGGAGCGGCAATGCTGGAATGGGGAGAGATTGTTGTCGTGGGCACGCTCTTGCAGGCGCTTGCGCTCAGCGTCCTGCTGATTCTCCTGCCCCTACGCCTTGGCGCATTCGTCCAAAAACCAGCTGGAGCGATAGTCCGAATCGGCTTCTATTTCTGCCTCATCGGCCTTGCCTTTCTTTTCATCGAGATCGCCTTTATCCAGAAGTTTATCCTGTTCCTGGGCCATCCGCTTTACGCTGTCTCGGTCATGTTAACGGGGTTTCTTGTTTTTGCGGGATTCGGTGCCGGCATCTCTGCAGCCGTGGCACATCGGATTGAGAGCTATGGCGGCGGGATGGGACGGGTGTCAGGCATCTCGGCAATTGATGTCGCCGTCCTTGGCATTGTCGGAATTGGCCTGATCTACCTGACGACCTTACCGGAGATCTTCGAAGCCCTTTCGGACCAGCCCGATGCGATACGCATCCTAGTCTCGCTGGCCTTGGTGGCGCCGCTCGCCTTTTTCATGGGAATGCCCTTCCCAATTGGTCTGTCATACGTCTCGCAAGAAAACCCGGCTCTTGTACCCTGGGCCTGGGGAATCAACGGATGCGCCTCCGTTGTGAGCGCCGCCGCCGCGGTGCTTCTGGCCATGCATTTTGGCTTCTCCGTCACGGTTCTTATTGCCGCCGGATGCTACGTGACCGCCGCCTTTGCCTTTCGAGCCAGAGTCCCCAGGTCCGAGGGCACCCCTACCTAGGCCCTATGAAGCAAGCTGCCCGTCGGCTCGCGCCGCCGCAATCCGAGACGTGTCGGAGACCCGGGACGAGCCGGCTAGTGGCTCAGGCACCTGGGTCCTGCCACATGCCGTTGTAGCGCTTTACATATTGATGCTTCTCTGGGGTGAGATAGCTGCTAACGTGCCGCTTCCGCTGGTCTGTCCCGGAGGGGTGAATGGCACGAAACCAACATCATGCGACCCTGGGCGTGGTCAGCTTTGGCTTTGCCATGGGCACGACCTCGGCTCTTCTCGTGTTCGTGCTCGGAGTCATGGCGGCCTTCTTTGGCTGGGGCCTGCCGGTGGCCGCCGCGCTCTCGACCTTGTTTATAGGCTTCGGGCCGACCTTCGTCGGCAGTATCGCCGGGGCCGTCTGGGCCTTCGTCAGCGGACTTATCACCGGCCTGATGATTGCTTGGTTTTACAACCGCTTCCTGCTTCAGCGTCAGCTGCCGCTGCGGTAAAGCGGCCCGTCTCGCGTCCGATCGATGTCAGCCAGGGTCGTCCGCAGGCCCGATGGCCAGGGTCGCTTTGCGTTTCTTGCCACGGCGCAAAATCTGCAGTTCGACCTCTTCGCCGATGCGCCTCAGGCCAACCTCGTTTCGCAGATCGGCGACTCCGCGCACCTCTTTGCCATCGATGCTGCGGATAACGTCGCCAGGCTCAAGGCCGGCGCCAGCGGCTGGCGAACCCGGCACCACCTGCGAGATCAAAGCGCCGTCCAGGCTTTCCAGGCGAAGCCCCTTTGCCAGATCGGGTGTGATGTCTTGAATGACGATTCCCAGGCGGCC
>JASJAL010000057.1 GCA_030067055.1 Kiloniellales bacterium
CGTCATGGGCCGGGTCTGCTACCACCCCTGCGAGGATGCCTGCAACCGCGCCCAGCTCGATTCCGCGGTCAGCATTCATGCGGTCGAGCGCTTCCTCGGCGATTTCGCCATCGAGAAGGGCCTCGCGCCGGTTTTCGAGGCGGAGCCGAGCGGTAAGCGGGTGCTGATCGTCGGCGCCGGCCCGAGCGGGCTGTCCGCCGCCTACCATCTGACCCGGCTCGGCCACCAGGTCACCATCCGCGAGGCCGGACCCATGGCCGGCGGCATGATGCGCTTCGGGATCCCGAAGTACCGGCTGCCGCGCGACATCCTGGATGCCGAAATCCAACGCATCGTCGATATGGGCGTCACCCTGGAGCTGAACGTCAAGGTCGAGGACATCGAGGCGGCCTTCAAGAAGGACGGCTTCAATGCGGTTTTCGTCGCTGTTGGCGCGCACCTTGCGAAGCGCACCGAGATCCCGGCCCACGCCGCCGGCAAGATCCTCGATGCGGTCTCGGTGCTGCGCGAGATGGAAACCGGTGAGGCGCCGCCCCAGCTGGGCCGCCGGGTGGTCGTCTACGGTGGCGGCAACACCGCCATGGATGTCGCCCGCACCGCCAAGCGGCTGGGTGTCGACGAGGCAATGATCGTCTATCGGCGCTCCCGCAAGGAGATGCCCGCCCACGACTTCGAGGCTCGGGAGGCCGAGGAGGAAGGGGTCATGATCCACTGGCTGCGAACCATCAAGCAGATCGACGAGACCACCTTCACGGTCGAGAAGATGGTCATCGACGAGAACGGCCGCCCGCAGCCGACCGGCGAGTTCGAGACCCTGGAGGCCGACACCCTGATCCTGGCCTTGGGCCAAGACGTCGACACCAGCTTCCTCGAGGCGGTCCCTGGGGTCGAGGTCGCACGCGACGGCGTGGTCCAGGTTGACCCTCAAATGATGACCGGCCGTGAGGGCCTCTTCGCCGGCGGTGACATGGTGCCCTCGGAACGGACGGTCACTGTCGCGGTGGGCCACGGCAAGAAGGCCGCGCGCAACATCGATTCCTGGCTCAGGGGTGCGCGCTACGAAAAGCCGCCCAAGCACGAGCTCGCCAGCTTCGACCTGCTCAACACCTGGTACTACGACGACGCCCCGCCGCGGGTCCAGGGGCAGCTCGACCTGGTCCGCCGGCAGAGCAGCTTCGAGGAGGTTTTGCAAGGACTCAACGAAGAGAACGCCCTCTTCGAGGCGAGGCGCTGCCTGTCCTGCGGCAACTGCTTCGAGTGCGACAACTGCTACGGGATCTGCCCGGACAACGCGGTGATCAAGCTGGGGCCGGGGGCGCGCTTCCGCTTCAACTACGACTACTGCAAGGGCTGCGGGATGTGCGCGGCCGAGTGTCCCTGCGGCGCGATCAGGATGGAGCCGGAAACGGTCTAGGCAGACCGGCACCCGCTCGCGCCGCGCCGGTCGAACCCGGTTGGAAGCTCAGGGAGCGCAGAATGAACGTAAAGATCGCCGACCTTATGGCCAAGCGGGTGATCACGGCCCAACCTCACCACAGCATCGATCACATCCGGGGCCTGGTGGAACGCAACCGGATCCATGCAGTCCCGATCGTCGGACCCGACGGCGACGCTTGCGGAATCGTGACCACGGCCGATCTGGCGCGAAAGCTGAAAGGCGAGACGCCGGTGAAGCGGGTCATGTCGGATCGCGTGTACTGCCTGCCGGCCTACAACGACATCAGCACGGCCGCACGACTCATGCGCAAGCACAAGATCCACCACGTCGTCGTGACCCACGAGAAGCAGGTCGTGGGGATCATCAGCTCGCTCGACCTCTTGAAGCTGCTCGAAGACCGTCGCTTTGCGGCCAAGAACGCGCCCTCCCACCAGAAGAAGAAGGGGCGTCTGGTCCAGATGTAGCGCTTTCCTGCGCCGAAATGGCTGGCCGACTCTTGTCCTCATGCGCGCTGTGGGGCGCTTGCGGCTTGACGATTGGCCGTCGCGCCCCAAGCTGTCACATACAGGGCTCACGGCCCGATCCCGGCAAGGATTGGCATGGACGACAGCACAACGACCCAACTGCGGCGCAACCCCCTGGCCAGGGCGCTCTGGATTTCTTTCGGGCTGCTCAGCCTGGCCTTGGGCTTCATCGGGATCTTCGTGCCCTTGCTGCCGACGACGGCGCTCATGCTGCTGGCGGCCTTCTGCTTCGCCCGCGGCTCGCAGCGTCTGCACGACTGGCTGGTCCGCCACCCGCGCTTTGGACCGCCGATCGAAGCCTGGCGCCGCCACGGTGCTATCTCCCGAGGCGCCAAGCAGCTGGCCGTGTTCACGATGCTTCTGGTTCTCCTGCTGAGCCTGGCCCTGGCCGTGCCCTGGACCGTGCTGGGTATCCAGGCGGCGGTTCTGGTCGCGGTCGCCATCTTCATCCTGACCCGCCCCCTGCCCCCCGAAGAGCGAGACAAAGGCGGACCCCTGCCGTAATTTTCCGCGCCGCCGACTTGCCAAATCGCCCGGGATGGATCGTTATGGCCAAGGACCGAGGCGCTTCAGGGGAGGACAGCATGAGCAGCAACGGCAAGATCGCGATCGTCACCGGCGCCGGCAGCGGGATCGGCCGGACGGTGGCCACCACCTTCCTGAAGGACGGCTACAGCGTCGCCCTCGCCGGCCGCCGCCAGGAGGCCCTGGACGAGACCCTGACCCTGGCGGGTGAAGCCGCCGAACGCGGCTTGGCGGTCTCCTGCGACGTCGGCGATCCGGACTCCGTCGCCAAGCTCTTCGCCGAGACCCAGGCGCGCTTCGGCCGCCTGGACGTCGTCTTCAACAACGCCGGCGCAAACGCCCCGCCGGTGCCATTGGAGGAATTGACCCTGGAACAATGGCAGACGGTGGTGGATGTCAACCTGACCGGAATGTTCCTCTGCACACAGGCGGCCTTCCGCCTGATGAAGGACCAGAATCCACGGGGCGGCCGGATCATCAACAACGGTTCGATCTCGGCCCATGCGCCGCGGCCCAACTCGGCGCCCTACACCGCGACCAAGCACGCGGTGACCGGCCTGACCAAGTGTGCCTCCCTAGACGGCCGGAAGTACGACATCGCCTGCGGTCAGATCGACATCGGCAACGCCGAGACCGCCATGGCGATCAAGATGAAGGACGGGGTGCCCCAGGCCGACGGCCGGATCGCGGCCGAGCCCCTGATGGACGTGCAGCACGTCGCCGACGCGGTTCTGCACATGGCGAGCCTGCCGCTGGACGCCAACGTCCAGTTCATGACCGTCATGGCGACCAAGATGCCCTACGTTGGCCGCGGCTGATCCGGGCCGGGCGCATCGGGCTCAGCGGCTCCGTTGATCGTCCTGAAGAAGATGACCGGCCGTCGAACCCGGCCAGGCGGAGATTCTTCAGGTCCCCAGGTGGACGACGCACTTCGTGCCAACTATCTACCTGATCAGCGGCCGGGCGGCGGCAGCGGAGAACAGTTGATCGAGAGGGGAGTGTCTTGGACTCGGTGACGCAATTCCTGCTCGGCGCCGCGGTCGGGACCGCCGTCCTGGGGCGCCGCATGGGTCCGCGCAAGGCGGCCGTGGTCGGCGGCCTGCTCGGGTCCCTGCCCGACCTTGACGTCGTCGTCCCTTTCGAAGACCCGGTCGACGCCTTCGTCCTGCACCGCGGACCCAGCCATTCCCTGATCGTCCACGCGGTGGTCACGCCGCTCTTCGGCGAAGCGCTGGTTCGGGGCTTCAAGGATCTGCGCACGCATCGCTGGCAGACCTACCTCGCGGTCTACCTCTGCTTTGCGACCCACGCCCTGCTCGATGCCTTGACCGTCTACGGCACCAGGTTGTTCTGGCCGCTCTGGCCCGAGCCGGTCGGCATCGGCTCGCTCTTCATTATCGACCCCCTCTACAGCCTGCCGCTCCTGGTCGCGGTGGTCTGGGCGCTCTGCCTCAAGGCCTGGACGCCCCGCTTTCGCAAAGTCCTGGCCTCGAGCCTGGCCCTCACCACCGCCTACCTGGCCTGGAGCCTGTCCGTCCAGCAACTCATGCAGATGCGCGGCGCGGAGGCCCTAGCGGAGGCCGGCGTCGTGCCGCAGCGCCTGATGGCCATCCCGACCCCCTTCAACACGCTGTTCTGGCAGGTCCTCGCCGTCGAGGAAGATCGGCACATCAGCCTCTACCTACCGGTCTTCGGCCGAGGTGAGGCCATTTCTTACGTCCATCCGCGCAACATGGACGCCGGAAGGTGCCTGCAGGCGACCCCGACCTTCCGGAAGCTGGCAGCTTTCAGCAAGGGCTTCTTCCGGGTCGAGCGGCAAGACGGCGAGATCCTGATCGCCGACCTGCGCATGGGCCTGAACCCGGGCTACGTCTTCCGCTTCGCCATCGCCCGCGAGGTTGAGGGCGCGATCGAGCCGATGCCGCCGGAGCGGCGACGCAGCCCGCGCACGGCTCCAGGCGACTTCGACTGGCTGATCGCCAACGTGACCGGCCAAGCAATGCGGCGAGCCTCCGAAGCATCGGCAGCCGTCGAGGTCGCGGCCCTGACAGGGTCCCGGATCGGAGAAGCGCCGACCGCGGCCTGCTGATTGCGTCCGATTGACGGATTCCGCGACGGCCCTATCCTCGATCCTTCGGGAACCCGGGAGGCAAGCATGAAGGTCGCAGGGCAGCACTACCGGACGATATGGGTGGCCGAGGACGGCTCGACGGTCGAGGTCATAAACCAGACGAAGCTGCCCCATGTCTTCGAGGTTCTGCCGCTGAAGACCTGCGAGGATGCGGCCCGAGCAATCGAGACCATGGTTGTGCGCGGCGCGCCCCTGATCGGCGCGACGGCGGCCTACGGCATGGCCCTTGCGCTGCGCGAGGACGCCTCCGACGACGGACTTGAGCGCGCCTATCAGCGCTTGATGCGGACCCGGCCGACGGCGGTGAACCTGCGCTGGGCGCTGGACGAGATGATGGCGACTCTGCGCAACCGTGCACGCGAGGAGCGCCCGGCGGCGGCCTACGCCCGGGCCGCCGAGATCTGCGACGAGGATGTCGAGATCTGCGCCGCGATCGGCCGCAACGGCCTGGCGGTCTTCGAGGAGATCGCAGCGAAGAAGCCCGGCGAAAGGCTGAACGTCCTGACCCACTGCAACGCCGGCTGGCTGGCCACGGTCGACTGGGGGACCGCGACCGCGCCGGTCTACATGGCCCACGACAAGGGGCTCGACGTCCACGTCTGGGTCGACGAGACCCGGCCGCGCAACCAGGGCGCGGCGCTGACCGCCTGGGAGCTCGGCAACCACGGCGTCCCGCACACCGTGATCGCCGACAACACGGGCGGCCACCTGATGCAGCACGGCCTGGTCGACCTGGTGATCACCGGCACCGACCGCACGACCGGCAGCGGCGACGTGGCCAACAAGATCGGGACCTACCTCAAGGCGCTCGCGGCCCGGGACAACAGCGTCCCCTTTTACGTGGCCCTGCCCTCGCCAACCATCGACTTCACCCTGGCCGACGGGGTGAAGGAAATCCCGATCGAGCAGCGCGGCGGCGAGGAGGTCGCGCAGATGACCGGGCGCACCGAGGACGGCCGGATCGAGACCGTCTCGATCGTCGCCGAGGGCTCGCCGGTCGCCAACTACGCCTTCGACGTGACCCCGGCCCGCCTGGTCACCGGCCTGATCACCGAGGCCGGCGTCTCCGAAGCCAGCAAGGAGGGTCTCGCCCGGCTGTTCCCGGAGCGAGCCAAGGGCGGCTAGAGATCCGATCGCAGAGGGCGTCCGCGCTTCGGACACGCCCCGAAGACCCAGCGCCGCGGTACCTACGCGGCCGCTTGTAACGCCATCTGCACGAAACCGTCGTACAGCCGGCGGGCGTTGCTCGCGAAGGCCGGCATCAGGGGCCGCGCCGCCGCGTCCATGCGAGCCAGGGCGCCCTCGCCTTGGACCTTCTCGAGGGCGGTCGCGTAGGCCGGAATCTCGCCCCAGTTGGCAATGGTGTCGGCCTCGAGCTCGACGTGATACTGGATGCCGTAAGCCTGCTGCCCGACCCGTAGAGCCTGGTGCCGGCAGGCTTCGGAGCTTACGAGGGTGACGCTGCCCTCGGGTGGCTCGACCACCTGCACGGAATGCCATTGCAGACACTTGGCGACCGGGTCCAGCGCCGCGAAGAGCGGATCGGTTCGGCCCGCCTCGGTCAGCTCGACCTCCAGGATCCCGACCTCGGGCGGGTTCAGCCAGTCGCAGCGGCCGCCCAGGGCGTCGACCAGGAGCTGATGCCCGAGACAAACCCCCATGAAGGGCTTGCGCCGGACCTGTACCCACTCTCGGATCGCAGCCTTTTCCGGTACGAGCCAGGGATTCTCCTCGACGTCCCAGACATCCATCGGGCCGCCCATGACCCAGAGCGCGTCATAGGCATCCAGGTCCGGGATCGCCTCGCCGGCGTCGAGCTCGACCGCGTCCCAGGCGATCCCGTCCTCGGCCAGGAACTTGCGGAAGATCCCGGGGTGCTCGCAGGCGATGTGCTGAAAGACCAGAAGCCGCATGACCATTCCTTCGCCACCGTGTCGAAGACGCAGCTTGACCGGCCACGCGCGAGCCGCCAAGGCATTTCGAGAGCGCGCATGGCGGGACTGCGCCAAGCGCAGGCGCTTACGCGGTCAGGGAGTTGGCTTGGCCGGCCCTGGCGACTAGGAAGGGACCATGCCGCGACCCTCGACGACCGATCTGGAGCAACGCCTGGAACGCATTCCGCGCGTCGGCCTTGCCCATCTGCCGACTCCGCTGGAGCCGCTGCCGCGCCTGACCGCTCACCTCGGCGGCCCGCGGCTCTGGGTCAAGCGTGAGGACTGCACCGGTCTGGGCTTCGGCGGCAACAAGCTGCGCAAGCTGGACTACGTTCTGAGCGAGGCGCTCGCGCAAGGCGCCGACACTCTGGTCTCCGGCGGTGTGGTCCAGTCGAACAGTCAGCGCCAGGTCGCGGCTGCCGCCGCGAAGCTCGGCCTCGCCTGCCACCTCGTGGTCTACGAAGGCCGGGTGCCGCCACCTTCGCCGGACTATCACCACACGGGCAATGCGCTGCTCAACCGGCTCTTCGGTGCCGAAGTCGAAACCGTGCCCTGGACCGGCGACCGCAACGCCGCCATCGAGGCGCGCGCCGCCGAGCTGGAGGCTCAGGGCCGAAAGCCCTTCGTCGTACCCTATGGCGTCTCCAACGCACGGGGCGCCCTGGCCTATGCCTCGACGATCGTCGAGATCGCCCGGCAGAGCGCCGAGGCCGGCTTCACACCCAGCGCGATCATTCAATGCTCCGGCAGCGGCGGCACCCAGGCCGGCCTGGTGCTGGGTGCCCACGCCATACTGCCGAAAATCCAGGTCCTCGGGATCGACATCGACGCCGAGCCGGACCGGGTCGAGGCCGACGTCCTGCGCTACGGCGAAGAAGCTGCGGCGCTGCTGCGAACTCCCTTCGACCCTGCCGATGTCGAGGTCGTCGCCGGCCACGCCGGCCCGGCCTACGGCGTACCCCACGCCGCGACCCTCGAGGCGATCAGGCTGGCCGCCCGACTGGAGGCCCTGATTTTCGACCCGGTCTATTCCGGCAAGGGCCTAGCCGGCCTCGTTGCTTTGATCCGGGACGGCCGCTGGCGAGCTGACGAAGACGTGGTCTTTCTCCACAGCGGCGGCGAGCCGGCGCTCTTTGCCTATCGGGAGCTGCTTGAGCTATAGCCAAATTGACGGGGCCGTCGAGAGCCCGACAAACTACTCGGCGCGGTAAAGAAAGTAGCGCCCGGGCGCGACGCCTTCGGGCAATTCGAGCGGGACCAGTCCCGCCGTCTTGGCCTCGGCCTGGGTCGCCGCGATGCCGCCCGGAGAGAGCAGCTTGGGAATCTGCGCCGCGATCTCGCGGACTACCTCCGGACCGAGGTCGACGTGGACCAGCGGGATCGTGCCGGCGAAGCGCTTCACCGCCTGGGGCAGGGTCTCCGTAATCTCGCCCAGGAAGATGTGGTCGTCGTCGGGGATACAGTCCGGATGGGCCGCGATCTGCCGGTCGAAGACGTAGATCTCGCGGTCCGGCAGATGCTCCCGGATGTGGCTATAGGTGCGGCCGTTGCCGAGCCCCAGCTCCAGCACGGGCCCCGGCAGCTCGGACATCAGCTCCGCCGCCCGTTCGATGCAAGCGCACTGCGCTTGGCAGCGGCGGATGTGGCTTTCCAGACGACTCATTGCTTTTTCGCGACCTCTCTCCCTGCGGCGGCGGCAGCATGGGCAGGACGATGCGGCCCGTCAAGGATTGGGGGTGCGACGCTAGCCCAGTTCGGGCTGCCAGCCGCGCAGCGCCGCGGCGGCTTCCGTCACGTCGTTGATCGTGGGAAAGGCGCCGGGGTTGACCATCATCTCGCGGGCCAGGGTCAGGGCGCGGGCCTCGCAGCGTGCCCGGAGCGCGGGGTCCTCGATCCATTCCAGGTCGATGTTGTGGGCCAGGCCAACGATGCGACGGATCATCTTTGCGGCACCGAAGCCCAGGGTGTCGCGGAAAAGCCGGTCGAGGTAGGCCTTGCGTTCCTGGTCCAGGCGCGCGGCGCCCAGCGCTCCCTGGAACAGCGCCGGCGGATAGCCGTCCCCGATCGCGGCCTCGCTGCGCCAGAGCGCCAGGAACTTGTCGCGGAAGCCGGTCCAGAAATCGCGCGTGGTCTCCAGAACCCAGACCCGATAGTCGTCCCGCGCGCCGGGCCGTTCCTCGTGGCCGTCCTGGGCGAAGTAGTTGAGCAGCAGGTTGGCGACCAAGGCGCCGGTGTCGAAGCCCATCGGACCCATGAAGGCGAACTCCGGATCGATCACCCGGGTGTCGTCCTCGGTCACCATGATCGAGCCGGTGTGCAGGTCGCCGTGGATCAGAGCCTGGGCGTCGCCGAGGAAGCGCAGCTTGAGCCGCGAGATCGCGACCTTAAGGTCGCCGTCCTCGCGCAGCCGCGCGGCATAGGGGTCGAGCTGCGGGCTGGTCCAGCGGTTGTTCTCCGCGATCATGTAGGGCTCGGTGAAGATCAGGTCCTCGGTGATCTTGCAGAGCGCGCTGTTGCCGGCGAAGTCCGCGATCAGGTCCTTCTTCGCCGCGGCGCTCAGAGCCAGATCGCTGCTGTGGAACAGTGTCTGCGCCGCAAAGGTCGTGATGTCCTCGACGAAGCGGGGATAGACCGTGCCGGCAATCATGCCCCGGCGCAGGATGATGTGCGGCTCAAGCAGCTCCATGGCGATCAGCGCCAGCGTCTCGTCATAGTGACGGATCGCCGGCACCAGCCCGGGTGCGTAGCGCGCCTCGTGGCTCAGGGCCAGGTGCTCGAAGTGCGCGCGCGATAGCGGCAGTGGCCAGCTCTCGCCGACCAGGCGCACGTAGGGCAACGCCTGCTTGACCGCCAGCCCACCGGCGGGCCCTCGCACCTTGAAGACCAGGTTGAGGTTGCCGTCGCCGACCTCCTCGACCGTCCAACCCGCCGGATCGCTGCCCAGGAAGTCGCGCAGCTTGTCGATCCCTGCCAGGTAGCCGCGCAGGCTGTCCGCATTGTGCGGTCCGTAACCCTCGGGCACATCCAGCTTGGCCTTCATCGATCCCCTCCCTCTCGTCCCGTGACACGCGGTTCGTCGGCGTCGTTTTCCTTTCGCTGCTTTATCTTCGGCGAGGCCGCCGCTGTCCAGGCGGTCAGTCGCTGCAACGCAACAACGAAAACGTTTGCGCAATCGTTTGCGTGGCCCCTATCCTCATCTTGCCGGCTGCACAAAAACAACAAGGCCGAGCAAGAGGGAGGACCTGGTGCCGAGGCCGAAGTCTCCGGCAAGGCCACGCAGCCCATCGGGTGCCAAAGCGGCCGCCGGCGAGTTGAAGCGCAGCCGCCGCGCAGGCAAGACCGCGGTCACGATCAAGGATGTCGCGCGCGCCGCGGGGGTCTCGGTGACCACCGTCTCCCACGTACTCAACGCCACCCGGCATGTCGCGCCTCGCACCAGCGAGCGGGTCCGCGGCGCCATCGCAGATCTCGGCTTCCGCCCTTCTGCCGTGGCCCGGGCCTTGAAGGCCGACCGGACCCGCAGCATCGGCATGCTGGTCACCTCCTCCACCAATCCCTTCTTCGCCGAGGTGATTCGCGGCGTCGAGGAAGGCTGCTTCGCCCGCGGCTACAGCCTGATCCTCTGCAACACCGGCGACGTCAGCGAGCGCCTGGAATCCTACCTGGCGACCCTGGTCGCCAAGCGCATCGACGGCCTGGCGGTCATGACCACCAACCTGGACCAGCGATTCTTCCATCGCCTGGGCACCCGGCGTCCCCTGCCGATTGTCGCGATCGATACCCTGAAGGTGCCGGACACGACCATCGTCAACGACGACTCCGAAGCCGGCGGCCGCCTCGCCGGACGCTACCTCGTGCAGCGCGGCTTCCGCCGCATGGCGGTCATCGCCGGGATGGAGGACCATCCGCGCAGCCGCGAGCGCCTGGCCGGCTTCCGCGCCGCCCTGGCCGAAGCCGGCCTGACCCTGGACCCGGCCCTGATTCTCCCATCGGACCTGACCGTCGGCGGCGGCTTCGCCGCCATGCAGGCCCTGCTCGACCGTAGCCGTGAGGGTCCGCCCGAGGCGGTCTTCTGCCTGAACGACCTGCTGGCGGTCGGCGGGCTCTGCGCGCTCGACAAGCGCGGCCTCAGGGTGCCCGACGACATCTCGATCATCGGCTACGACGACATCGAGCTGGCCGCCTACACGGTTCCGCCCCTGACCACGATCCGGCAGCCGGCGGCGGAGATCGGCCGTCGCGCGGCGGAAATCCTGATCGCACAGATCGAGAGCGGCAACGTCGCGGACAGCGTCGCCCTGGCCCCGGCCCTGATCGAGCGCGAGTCGGTCGGTCAGGCGCCGCGTCTCGAGCGGAGAAAGCGCGCATGACCCCGCCATCGGAAGCCGTTGAGATCGTGCGTGGCGATCCCGCGACCTATCCGGGCTGGTTCGATGCGCGGCGCCGGGCCCGACCCCTGATCGTATCCCGCTGGGTGCCGATCATCCTGGTCGGGATTCCGGTGCTGACCCTCTTCGCGATCGTCGTCTATCCGACCGTGTGGATGTTCTATCACTCGCTGCGGGACACCAACATCTCGAGCCTGTTCTCCGGCAACCACGCCTTCATCGGCATGGAGAACTACGCCACGGTGGTGAGCTCCGAGCGCTTCCAGGACTCCCTGGTTCACCTCGTTCAGTACCTTGGCTTCGGCGCCTGCCTCCAGGTCCTGCTCGGCGTGGTCCTGGCCTTGACGCTCTACGAATGCGTCAAGTCGAACCTCTGGCGCACGGTCATTCTGATCCTGCTGATCCTGCCGATGATGCTGCCGCCCTCAATCGTCGGCGTGCTCTGGCGCTTTCTGCTGACGCCCTCCAACGGCGCGATCAACCAGGCGCTGCTGAACCTGGGCCTGATCTCGGAGCACATCGAGTGGTTCAACGCCGGGATCTCGCTTTGGTCGATCATTTTGGCCGACATCTGGAACTGGACCGCGCTGCCGCTTCTGATCGTCTATTCCGGCCGGGTCTCGCTACCGCCCGCAGTCTACGAGGCGGCGCGGGTCGACGGTGCCAGCCAGTGGAAAGTGCTGCGCCATATCACCCTGCCGATGCTGAAGGAGGTCATCGCGATTGCCTTCATCCTGCGCTTCACCGACGCCTTCAAGTTCGTCGACCTGGTCTACGTGATGACCTCGGGCGGGCCGGCCCAATCCTCGGAGCTGCCGACCTACATCGCCTTCCAGCGCGGGATCCGCGAGTTCGCCATCGGCGAGGCCGCGGCCTACGCCATCATCATCTTCGCCATCTCGGCGGTCCTCATCATCCTCTTCTTGAAGTACATGAAGCGGGTGATGAAGGCCCAGGGCATCGCCTGAGGCGCGCGGCATGGCAAGCATCGACGCAGCTCCGGCCCATGTCGGCGCCCCCGATCAGCGCTGGCGCTTCGTGCGCCTGCTGTTCGTCGCCTTCCTGGGGCTCTGGCTGCTGTTCACGCTCTTCCCTTTCTACTTCATGTCGATCACGGCATTGAAGTCGGCGGCCGAGACCAACCTGACCGTGCCGACCTTCTGGCCAAAGGAATTCTTCCCAAGCAATTTCGCCGGAGTCTTCGCCGAGCCGACCAACTTCGACGCCCTGATCGACAGTTTCGTGATCGCGACCGGCAATACCTTGCTGGCACTCTTCCTCGGCACCCTGGCCGGCTACGCCTTCGCGCGCTTCCCGCGTCAGGCCGGCGGCGAGAACCTGGCCTTCTGGATCCTGTCCAACCGGATGTTCCCGCCGGTCGCCGTGCTGGTGCCGATGTTCTTCCTCTTCGACAACACGCCCTGGGGCACGGATTCGGCGCTGTCGCTGATCATCCTCTACCTGGTCTTCAACCTGCCGCTGGCGACCTGGCTGATGATGGTCTTCTTCCGCGATGCGCCGCGCGAGCTGGAAGAGGCTGCCTACCTGGACGGTTGGACCCCCTTCCAGGCCTTTGCGCGCATCACCCTGCCCCTGGTCCTGCCGGGGATGATCTCGGTCGCCATGCTGTGCTGGATCTTCGCCTGGAACGAATACCTCTTTGCCAACCTCTTCGTCGGTTCCGAGGTGCGCACCTACACCATCGTGATCCCGACCTTCACCCACGGCTCGCAGACCCTCTGGAACCTGCAGATGGCCTTCTCGCTGATCGCCATGATCCCGCCGGTGACCCTCTTCATCCTGCTGCGCCGCTACATGGTGCGCGGCCTCTCCCTCGGCGTCGTGAAGGGATAGGCGGCCATGGCACGGCTCCAGATCGAGGGACTTTGCAAGGGCTGGGACTTCCCGGTCATCGACGAGCTGAGCTTCGCCGTCGAGGAGGGCGAGTTCTTCGTCATCATCGGCCCCTCGGGTATCGGCAAGACCACCTTGCTACGCCTGATCGCCGGGCTGGAGACCCCCGACCGGGGCCGGATCCTGGCCGGCGAGCGGGACGTCACCCGGCTGCCGCCCTACCGCCGCCGGGTCGCCATGACCTTCGAATCCTACGCGCTCTATCCGCACAAGACGGTCTACGAGAACATCGCCAGCCCCTTGAAGGCACGGCGCGAGAGCAAGACGGTCATCGATCGGCGGGTGACCGACATCGCCAAGCTGTTGCGCATCGACCAGTTGCTGAACCGCCGTCCGGGCGAGGTCTCGGGCGGTCAGAAGCAGCGCACGGCGCTGGGCCGGACCTTGGTGGCGGATCCCGAGGTCTTCCTTTTGGACGAGCCGATCAGTCATCTCGACGCCAAGATCCGCCACGAGCTCCGGACCCAGTTCCACACCCTGGAGGACCTACGACGCGTGGCGACGGTCTATGTCACGCACGACTACGCCGAGGCGTTGTCCCTGGGCGACCGCATCGGGGTGATGGGCAACGGCGGCCGACTGATACAGACCGGCGCGCCGCACGACCTCTTCGAGCGCCCGGCCAACCTCTTCGTCGCCGAGCACCTGGGCCAGCCGACGATCAACGTCATCCCGGCGCGCCTCGTCACTGTGGACCAAACGCTGGTCCTCCAGGCCGAGGGCGGCGATCTCAGCTTCCATGTGCCCGAGCCGCACCGCGCCCGGCTCGACGCGCGCAACCGGGCCGAGGTGACCCTGGGTCTGAGGCCACAGCACATCCGGCCAGCCGACGAGTTGGCCAACGGCGTCACCATCGACGCCCGGGTCGACATCTTCGAGGCCCTGGGCTCGACCGGGATCATGCTGGCCGAATGCGGCGGCGTGAAGCTGACCGCCCTGACCAGCCCCGAGCGGCACTTCGCCCACGGCGAGGCGGTGGCGCTTTCGGTCGACGACCGGGCCTTCCACTACTTCGATCCGGCCTCGGGCCGCAACCTGATGGAGTGAGCGCTGTGGCCAACGTCTCGCTTCGCAAGGTGAACAAGATCTACGGCTCCGGCGCCGGCGCAGTCCACGCGGTCCAGGACCTCGACCTGGAGATCGAGAACGGCGAGTTCGTCGCCCTGCTCGGTCCCTCGGGCTGCGGCAAGACTTCGACCCTGAGGATGATCGTCGGACTGGAGACCATCACCTCGGGCGAGATCTATTTCGGCGAGCGGCGGGTCTCCGAGCTCGACCCGCAGGAACGCAACGTCGCCATGGCCTTCGAGACCTACGCGCTCTATCCCAACTTCACGGTCGAGCGGAACCTGACCTTTCCCCTGGAGGTGCGCGGCGTCCCCGAAGCCGAGCGCAAGCGCAAGGCGGGACAGATCGCCGAGCTGCTGCGGATCACGCCGATCCTGGACGAGCTGCCCGGCGCCCTGTCCGGCGGACAGCAGCAGCGCGTCTCCCTCGGCCGGGCCCTGATCCGAGAGCCCTCGGTCTTCATCCTCGACGAGGTGATGAGCCACCTCGACGCCCACCTGAAGTTCCAGATGCTTTTCGACCTCAAGCGCCTGCACCAGGAGCTGGGCCGGACCATGGTCTACGTGACCCACGACCAGGTCGAGGCCCTGGCACTGGCCGACCGTGTGGCGGTGATGTCGAACGCCCGCCTGCAGCAGGTCGGCGACCGCAACACGCTCTACAACCGCCCGGCAAACGTTTTCGTCGCCGACTTCATCGGCGAGCCGCCGACCAACTTCTTTCGGGCCCAGGCCCAAGCCAACGGCGAGGGCCTGGCGCTGAGAATCGAAGACAGCGACCTGGTCCTCGGTCTGCCTGCAGAGCGGGCCGCGGCCTTGAACGGCGACGGAAGTGGGCGTTTTGTCGTCGGGCTGCGGCCGCAGAACCTGACTCTTTCGTCAGCGGAAAGACCGCTGACGGCCGAAGTCTTGATCAATGAATACCTGGGCGAGCGTTCGATCCTGACGGTCCGGAACGGCGCGACCCAGTTTCGCGCCCTGGTTCCGCCGGACACCGGTTTGAAACGCGGCGACCAGGTGCAACTTGGCTACGACCCGCGCGATGTCATGATCTTCGATGCGGAGACCGAGGCGCTGCTAAGCTGAGAGGTCGGTGGCGCCGAAGAAGACCGGTTTCGGCCGGCGAGATTGAGGACAGAGTCCCAACGGGAGGTGGACATGGGTTTTCTGAGTGGTTGGACAAGACGCAAGTTCCTGAGGGGTGTCGCAGCGGGTGCCGGCGCCGCGGCCCTGGGCGGGGCCCTACCGG
>JASJAL010000257.1 GCA_030067055.1 Kiloniellales bacterium
CGGTCGACAATGAAGAGATAGCCATCATCGTCCAGATATCCAACGTCTCCGGTGTGCAGACGGCCCTTGCGCAGGGTCTTGGCGGAGACCTCGGGCTTCTTCCAATAGCCGGCCATGACCTGGGGCCCTGTGCCGGTGATCTCGCCGCGCTCGCCGACGCCCAGGACCCTGTCCGGATCGTCCAGGGCGACGATCTCGATTGTCGTCTGCGGCAGTGGCTGGCCGACCGAGCCGGCCTTGTTCTCGCCCTCCAGCGGGTTGCAGCTCAGGACCGGCGAGGCTTCGGACAGGCCGTAGCCCTCGACCAGGCTGCAGCCCGTCAGGGCCTCGAAGCGCTTCTTGACGTCCATCGGCAGCGGCGCGCCGCCGGATATGCAGGACTTGATCGAGGTCAGGTCGAAGTCGGCGATCTTGGGATGATTGGCGATCGCCGCGTAAAGCGTCGGCACGGCGTGGAACACGCTCGGCTTCTTCTCGTTGATGACCTTCAGCAGCTGCTCCAGGTCGAAGCGCGGTAGCAGAATCATCGAGCCGCCATTCATCAGCGCCCAGTGCATGATCGCGGTCATGGCGAAGACGTGGAACAGCGGCAGGACGCAGAGCAGGGTCTCCTTGCCGATCTCGCGCGACGGGAACCAGTCGCTCAGCTGGCGGGCGTTGATGTAGATGTTGGCGTGGGTAAGCATCGCGCCCTTGGACAGGCCCGTGGTCCCGCCGGTGTACTGCAGCACCGCCAGGTCCTTGACCGGGTCGACCGGTCGCGGCTGGAACGCACCGTCGTTCGCGGTCAGCTTCGAGAAGCGAATGTGCTGGTCGTCGTCCGGGACGGTCGCCAGCTGCGAGAAACGCAGCAGCGGGAACAGCAGGTTTTTCGGGAAGGGCAGGATCTCCGACATCTTGCAGACCACGGCCTTCCGCAGCCGGGTCGTGGCCAGCAGCTGCGCGACCTTGTCGTAGAGCGCGCCGACGTCGAGGGTGAAGAGGATCTCGGTCCCGGAATCCTCGACCAGGTGCTGCAGCTCCTTATCGGCATAGAGCGGGTTCAGGTTCACCACCACCGCACCGGCCTTCAGGATGCCGAAGTAGGCGGCGACATAGTAGGGCGTGTTGGGCAGCAGCAGCCCGACCCGGTCGCCCGGCTCGATGCCGGCGTCCTGCAGTCCCTTGGCGACCCGGTTGGCCAGGTCCAGGACCTCGGCGAAGGTGTAGTGCTTGTCGAGGAAGTCCAGACAGGGCCGCGACCCCATCTTGGCCGCCGCCTCGTCGAGGATGCTGTGCAGGGGTTGGGCGAGGTAGCCGGCGTCCCAGCGAACGCCCGGCGCGTAGTTGCGCAGCCACGGCTGCGCGCCCTGAGGGCTTGTCCCATCCGCCATCTTTATCGCTCCCGGCCCTGCCAAGTGCAGAGCATTGACCTAGCGGTTGGCGTTGCAACCGAAGGAGAACATGAGCCCGAGATCCAAAGCAGACCTCCTACGACGCCAATCTGCGCCGAAAGCCTTGATCTTTGGTATCTTCGCAACCCCTCGCCGAGAGCCCCGACCGTGACCGGACCATTTATTGGTCCTCTCTGCGCGCGTCAAGTGCGCTGATGGGCCAGAGACTCTATTTCGGCTTGCATAGGGTCATGACCCGCGAGAAATAGGCCAGCGTGACGTCCTCGGTCCGCAACCCGGCCTCCGAGAAGAGCGCCTCCAGGTCGCTTTTCGCGTATTCCAGGTAGTAGGGCTCGTGGAAGGCTACAGGAAAATACTCGATCAGGCCGTCGTATTCCGGCACGTCGCCCAGCTGCAGCGAGTCGACAAGAAGGAGGAGGCCGCCGGGCTTCAGCAGGCGCGCCGCTTCGGCCGCGACCGCGCGCCGCACCTTGGCAGGCAGCTCGTGGAACAGGAAGACCGCGCTGACCACGTCGAAGCTGGCATCGGGTAGGCAGGTCGCCTCGGCCGGGGCCTGGACGAAGGCGATGTCCCGCCAGGGCCGGAGAAGCGCCTGCGCCCGTTCCAGGTAGTAGGGGCTGAGGTCGAGCGCGGTCGCGCCCAGGCGCGGGTAGTTGTCCTTGACGAAGGACAGGAAGCGCCCGGTGCCGCAGCCCAGGTCGAGCAGCCGGGTCTCGCGCACCCGGCGCTCCTTTAGAAAATGGTGCAGGGGCACCAGGGCCTGGCGGCGCATGGCGTCGGCGCCGCCGCCGAACAGCACCTCGACCTGATGGTCGTAGAGCTCGGCCGACTCCCGGCTAAGGTAGCCATCGGTTTGGTAGTGGAAGTTCTGCAGGAAGTAGCGCGGATAGCGCTCCTTGTGTGGTGCTTCGAAGACCTCGCTGTTGCTGCGGGCATGGCGGCGGGCCTCGACCTTGGCCAGATCCGAGAAGTAGGCACCGGCGCGGGCCACCGCCTGGACCGGTGAGGCCGCCAGGTCGTGCGGCAGGCGGTAGTAGCCGGCCTCGATGTTGCGCCAGTCCTGGATGAAGAGCTCGCGCAGGCCGTCCAGGACCCGGCGGGTGCCGGGCATCGGCTTGTCGATCGGCCGGGGCGCCTTGACCGGCGTGGTCAGCCGCCCGGACAGCCAGTACTGGCCCCAGTAGAGCCCGGCCCGGGCGCCCTGACCCAGGGCATAGGCAGTGCGCTCCAGGGGTCCCGCCATCAGGCCTCGCCCATCCCGGCCAGGGCCCGGCGGAAGATCGCCGCGACCGTACGCCGGGGCAGGAAGCGCGGCACCGTGGTCACCAGGCGATTGCGCCCGCCGACCACGTGGACGCTGCGCTGGCCCAGGGCCGCCAGGGCCTCGCGCGCGACCCGTTCGGGGCTGTCCCAGCCGCTGCTGCGCTGGGCATGGATCCCGGCCCGCTCACCGAAGCGGGTCCGGGTGCCGCCGGGGCAGAGCGCCAGGACGTCGATCGGCTGCCCGGCAAGCTCGGACGCCAGGGCCTCGGCGTAGTGCAGGTCGAAGGCCTTGCTGGCGGCGTAGGTCGCCATCATCGGCGCCGGCTGGAAGGCCACGATCGAGGCGACCACAATCAGCCCGGCCCGGCGCCGCTCCGACTTGGCCCGCGTCAGCATGCCGGGCAGCAGGGCCCGGGTCAGGACCACCGGGGCGACCACGTTGACCTCGGCCATCTCCCGCTCGCGCCCGGCCGGAATTTCCAGCACCTGGCCGATCTGGCCGAGCCCGGCGTTGTTGATCAGCAGGTCGATCGACAGCTCTTCGGCCGCGGCGATGACCGCGTCGCGTCCGGGGTCCTCGGCCAGGTCCGCGACCAGGGTCTCGACCTGCCGGTCGGCGCTGCCCAGCTCGGCTTCCAGCGCCGCCAGGCGCTCGCCGTCGCGGCCGGTCAGCAGCAGCCCGGTATTCGCCGGCAATGCCCTGGCCAGCGCCTCTCCGATGCCGCTGGTGGCGCCGGTAATCAGCGCGAAGCGATATCTCATGTCCGCAAAGCTGGAAAACTCCGCCCGGCCTGTCAATCGGACTCTCTGTGACGCGCGCAGCGCCGCCTCGGGCTTGCCCGGCGCGCCCGGCTGGGGCATAGCTCGATCCCAGCGCCAGAGGCAGGAGGACGGCAGGATGGCAGGGTTTCGGACTCTCGACGACCTTGACCCGGCGGGCCGGCGGGTGCTGGTCCGGGTCGACTTCAACGTGCCCATGAATGACGGCCGGGTGACCGACGCGACCCGCATCGAGCGCGCTCTGCCGACCATCCGGACGCTCGCCGAGCGGGGTGCGAAGGTGATCCTGCTGTCCCACTTCGGCCGGCCCAAGGGCGAACGCCGGCCCGAGCTCTCCCTCGCGCCGGTCGCCGCGGCGCTCGAGGCCGCCCTGGGCGCGCCCGTGGCCTTCGCCGCCGACTGCATCGGCGCGCCGGCCGAGGCCGCCGTGGCGGACCTGCCCGAGGGCGGGGTCCTGTTGCTCGAGAACCTGCGCTTCCACGCCGGGGAGGAGGCCAACGACGAGACCTTCGCCGCGGCCCTGGCCGCCCTTGGCGACCTCTACGTCGACGATGCCTTCTCGGCGGCGCACCGCGCCCACGCCTCGGTCGAGGCCCTGGCCCGCCGCTTGCCCGCGGCAGCCGGGCGCCTGATGCAGGCCGAGCTGGAGCATCTGGCCGAGGCGCTGGAGGATCCGAAACGGCCGCTGGCCGCCCTGGTCGGCGGCGCCAAGATCTCGACCAAGCTGCAGCTCCTGGGCAACCTGGTCGAGCGGGCCGACCTGCTGATCATCGGCGGCGGCATGGCCAACACCTTCCTGGCTGCGGCCGGGGTCGACGTCGGCCGTTCCCTCTGCGAGCACGACATGGCCGACACCGCGCGCGAGATCATGGCCAAGGCCCAGGCCCAGGCCCAGGCCTGCGACATCGTCCTGCCGACCGACGCCCTGGTCGCGGCGACGCTGGAGGCCGGCGTCGCGGCCGAGACCGTCTCGGTCAAGGCGGTCCCGGCCGGGCAGATGATCCTCGACGTCGGCCCGGCGACCGCGGAGCACCTGGCCCGGCGGCTGGAGGATTGCCGCAGCCTGGTCTGGAACGGCCCGCTCGGCTGCTTCGAGGTGCCGCCCTTCGACCAGGGCACCAACGCGGTCGCCCGGGCCGCCGCCCGCCTGACCGGCGAGGGCCGCCTGCTCTCGGTCGCCGGCGGCGGTGACACCGTCGCCGCCCTGGCCCACGCCGGCGTGCTGGAGGACTTCACCTACGTCTCGACCGCCGGCGGCGCCTTCCTGGAATGGCTCGAAGGCCGCACCCTGCCGGGCGTGGCGGCGCTGGAAGCGAACTAGTTGGTTGCAACTGCTTGGCGATCTGGGAGCATTGGGCTGCGGGATGCAGAAATCCCGAGTATTGATTGAGCGTGGAACCCCATCTGATTTACGCCCGCCTTATACTTATGCTCGCTAGCGGCCTGATTGCCGCCTGCGCGGAACGTCCAGAAGCGGAAGCTCTCGCGCCTTCGAGCGACGCGCGCTTTGCGGAGTTCAGGTCATTGACCGACGACGAACTGGATGCGATCCATCTTCAGGTCCAGCGCTGCTGGAATCCGCCCATTGGTACTCCGGACGTTGAATCCATGATCGTAGAGCTGCGGGTCTTGGTTGATCCGGATGGCTCGGTGCAGCGGATTGTCGCGACGGATGCGGAGAGGATCAAGAACGATCCGTTCTACAGAGCTTCGGCCGAAGCGGCGATCCGCGCTGTAAAGCGCTGCAGCCCACTGGAGCTGCCGCCGAGAAAGTATGCGACTATGCGGAGTATGACCCTGAGGTTCGACCCTTCGCCCTTGCTGGACGCACGGTAGTTTCGGGTCCTACCCCCACCCGAGGGTCAGCAGGGTCAGCGCGCCGACGCCGGCGCCGATGCCGAGCAGCAGGTTGTGGCGGGTCAGGAAGAAGATCGCCAGCGAGATCACCGCGGCGGCGACCCGGTGGCTGAGCGCGGTCTCGGCCAGCGGGCCCAGGGGCAGGACGATCATCCGCGCGATCAGGCCGGCCAGCAGGGCGTAGGCGACGCAGGCGACCCATTCGAAGACCGGGCTGTCGGCTTCTATACGATCGGATAATAAGACGCCCAGCGCGCGCCAGGCATAGGTCACGCCGGCCCCGCCCAGGACCACCAGCAGCGGCCAGAGCGCGAGCGGCTCAGCCACGGCGATCCCCTGGACCTTCGGCGCGGCGGCGCCACCAGCGGTCGCCGAAGAAGGCCAGGCTGCCGGCCAGGAGCCCGGTCAGCAGCAGCGACCAATCGGTCGCCACCAGGTAAAGCGCCGGGCCGGCCAGGGCGCCGAGCACCAGGGCCAGCACCCGGGCCCGGCGCCGAGCGTCGGCGGCGAAGACCAGCATGAAGTAGATCGGGTTGAGGAAGACCAGGCCCAGGGTGATCGCGGGCGGGACCGCAGCGGCCAGGTAATAGCCGCCGGCCGTCGCGACCAGCGAGCTGCTCCAGATCACCAGGACGAAGCCGAGGAAGTAGGGCAACCGCGCCGGCGCCGGAAGCAGTGGAGCCTGGCGCATGGCCGCCGCCCAGCCGGTGACCGCGACGAAGTGTGCGGCCAGGTAAAGGGCCCCGCGGCCCCGGCCAGGCGCGCGCAGCAGCGGCAGCAGCGAGACGGTCATCGGCAGCAGCCGGGCGTTGGTCAGCGCAACCGCGGCCAGGATCGCGACCAGGGAGGCGCCGGCGGCGTAGAGCTCGACCATGGCCACTTGCCCCGGCAGGGCCCAGCCGAGCGCGGTCGACAACAGGCCGTGCCAAGGCGAGAGCCCGGCCTCGCGGACCAGGGCCCCGAAGCCGAGGAAGCTGGCGCCAAGCACGATGGCCGGCACGCCGAAGGCCTCGCGGGCGCCCTGCATGGCGGCCGCCCGTCGTGAAGGATGATGCTCTTGGGGTGGCCCCCCGTCCCCGGCCAAGGCGACCGGTCTCAGGCGTCGGCCGGCTTGGTCTCGACGACCCGGCTGCGCGGCAGGTGGATCGTGACCTTGGTGCCCTCGCCCAGCTTGCTCTCCAGGGACAAGGTGCCGTCGTGCAGCTCGGTGAGGGCCTTGGCGATCGGCAGGCCGAGGCCTGTCCCCTCGAACTTGCGGGCCAGGCGGTTGTCGACCTGGCGGAAGGGCGTGAGCGCGATCTCGCGGTCCTCGGAGGCGATGCCGATCCCGGTGTCGCGTACGCTTAGGACCATGCCGCCGTCCTCGCTGCGCGCGGCTTGGACCTCGATGCGGCCATCTTCAGGGGTGAACTTGATCGCATTTGTCAGCAGGTTGAGCAGGATCTGCTTGAGCTTGACCGCATCGGCCCGCAGCAGCGGCAGGTCGCGGTCGACCTCGAGTTGCAGGTTGTGGCGGCTGGCGTGCAAGCGATCCTCGACCACGCGCAGGGCGGCGTGCAGGAGGTCCGCGGGCACGATGCGGCTCTCGTTCAGCACCACGTTGCCGGACTCGAGCCGGGTCACGTCGAGGATGTCGTTGATCAGGGCCAGCAAGTGGCGGCCGCTGTCCAGGATGTCGTCGACATAGTTCTTGTAGCGGTCGATGCCGATCGGCCCGAAGACCTCCGACTTGATCAGCTCCGAGAATCCGATCACCGCATTCAGCGGCGTGCGCAGCTCGTGGCTGATGTTGGCCAGAAACTCGCTCTTGGCGCGGTTGGCGGCCTCGGCTGCGTCGACCGCCCGGTGCAGGGCGATCTCGCGCGCGCGCAGCTCGGTGATGTCTTCGGCGGTCCCGCGATAGCCCTGGAACTCGCCGCTGCTCTGGCTGTAGATCGGCAGGCCATTGAGCCGGAACAGTCGCAGGCCGCCGCTCTTGTGCGCCATCTCCATCTCCAGGCCGCGGAACGGCGTGCGGGTCTTGCGGTCGAGCCGCGGCCCAACGGAGTCCTTTGGCTGGCGGGCGATCCGGTCGAGCCGTCGACCGATCATCTGCCGGGGGTGGTGGCCGAGGATCTCCGTCACCCTGGCCGAGACATAGACCAGCTTGAGGTTGCGGTCGGTCTCCCAGACCCAGTCCGACACCAGGCGGGTCAGGTCGGAAAAGCGCTCCTCGGCCAGTGCCCGGGCACGTTCGGCCTCGGCGACCGCGCTGGCCGGCAGGTAGCGGCCGAGCACCGCCGCGACCTTGCCGCGGTTGTCGCGCAGCAGGCTGTACTCGACCTGATAGGCTTCCTCGCGCTCGTCGATGCTCAAGGTGACTTCGCGCAGCAGCGGGGTCTCCAGGGACTGCAGGGTGGCGACGATCTCGGGGGTCGGCGCGCTTTCGCTGATCTCCTCGAGCGCCGGCTGGATGCGTCGGTAGGCTGCGTTGGCGTAGGTGACCACGCCCTTTGGGTCGGCGACGCAATAGGGCGGGCCGTTGTCCAGCAGCTCCTGCTGCAGCCGCGAGAGGATCTCGCCGGGCAACCCAGAGGCGGCGGCGGCTTCGATCACCCGAGTCCCCCGCGCACGCTTGAGGCGCATTGCCTGCCCCCTCAGATCTGGTCGATCGCGTCCTGGTAGGCCCAGTCGCGCTGCCACAACCGCAATACCTGCTTCGCAGCGTCCGAATCTATTCGGTCGAACAGCGCCATCACCTGAGCCACCTCCTGCGGATCCGTTACCTTTTCGCTCGGCCGGCCTTTCCGGCTCAAGAGAAAAAGCGACGCGAAGACCGGTTTCTCGATCCCCGTTGCCCGGCAGATGATCGCCAAGCCCCGGCCTCCGGATTCGTATACTACCCTCTGAAGGCGTGGTGGCTCCAGCCCTGTCATCCGCCCCAGCACGGCCTCGAAAAGCGAGACTTCGCCGTCTCTCAGGATGTGGATCAGGCGTTGCGGTGCGGCCTGGGTCTGCGGGTCCAGCCGTGCGGCCAGGGTATCGGCGGCGCCCCGCCTCTGCAGCCGGACCGGATCCGAGACGGCCTCGTCAGGACCGAGGTGTTGCACCACCTTGAGCAAGAGATCGTCCAAGTCGACGGGATCGATGTCGAAGCGGTCGAGGATGTAGGATCTCAGGGCGGCGGCGACCCAGAGGTTGAGCCGCCTGGCCAGCTCGCGAGTCAAGCTCTCCCGCTTGACCAGCGGCTCCTGGTAACTGTCGACGCGCCGCGATTCCTCGACCAGATAGTCCATCGTCGCTTCCGAGACCTTGGGGTTCGGGTCCTCGAGCAAGGTCTTGATCACGTCGCTGTTGTTGCTCTCGATCAGGCCGTCGGCGGCCTCGGCCGAAGCCATGCGGCGCATCGCGATGGCCAGTTGGTGCTGCAAAGTGCGATGGACCACGATCTCGATCAGCTCGGGATCGTGTAGCACCTCGGCCTTCATCAGGGCGGAGCGGACCAGGTCGGTGTCTTCCTTGCCCAGGATCAGGAGAAGGTCCTGAGGCGTGTCGGGCTTTTCGGCCAGCTGCGCCGCGAGATCGCGTCGCACCGCGATCTCGACCTCGCGCAGCAGCTTGCTCAGAATGTCGGACATCAGAGCGCGTTCGCGCTCGGTCAGGACTTCCGGTCGTTCGCCGAAGAGATCGGTGACCGTCGAGAGTAAAGCGCGTCGGCTGGCGGTCGATATCTCCCGCGCCAGCTTCAACAGCTCCTGTAGATCCGAATCCGGATCGACCATCGGGCGACATTCCTGCACTGCGCACCCGACGGGAAGCCTATGTCGTGAACGGCCCCGACTTCATCTGCCGCTCGGAGACGTGAGCTTGGCTGTCTCCGTTAGAAGTAAGGACCGTGGCCCACCCGTGCCTCTAGGATGCAGAATAATTCCGCAAGTTTATGGTTAACGTTTCCTAAATCGTTCAAGGAAACTTATTCTTACCACTGCGGCTAGTCCTTCGCATCACAAAATTGGATTTGCGACAACAAGAACAGACTCAGTCTTCGTTTTGGATTTTTTACACGGGCTCCTGTGACCCGCCGGCGTACCTGCGCCAGGGTCCGGAGCGTTCCGGTGGACCACAACAACACACCGGAAATGTGGCCGCTTTGCGGAAGCGTGTTGCGCGAGGCTGAGGAGGTCCTACTTCCAGCCCGACCTCTGTTCCCCAATGGGCAACAAAGGTACCTCCAGCTTAGTACGTAAGGCCTGAAGTGGGAAGCGTGCCCCTCAAGCGTCGGCTTGCCGCCGGGATCGACCTTGGTCCAGAGTATCGCGATGTCCGAATCCGAAGACTTACCAGAAGCCGACACGCCAGACTCCCGAGACCCGGCCAGCGGCGGTTTCGAGCGCCGGGTCCCGCCCGGCGACGATCACGAGCGCTTGGTCTGCCGCGATTGCGGCTTCGTCCACTACGAGAACCCCAAGATCGTGGTCGGCTCGGTGGTCAGTCGGGACGGTCGGATCCTGCTGTGCCGCCGTGCGATCGAGCCCCGAAAGGGACTCTGGACCTTGCCGGCCGGCTATCTCGAGCTGGGCGAATCCGCCGACGAGGGCGCGCGGCGCGAGGCCTGGGAAGAGGCCCGCGCCGAGATCGAGATCGATCAGCTGCTCGGTGTCTACGCGATCCGGCGGATCAGCCAGGTCCAGCTGATCTATCGTGCCAGGCTGGTCTCGAAGGAGGTGGCGGCCGGCCCGGAATCCGAAGCGGTCGATCTCTTCGCCTGGGAGGACATCCCCTGGGACGAGATCGCCTTCCCCAGCGTCCACTGGGCGCTGCAGGACTATCGCAGCTTGCGTGACGCGACCCAGTTCGCGCCGCGGGGCAACCCCGTCGAGGCTGGCGGCGGCGATTTGAGTTGAGGGCTGTCAGTCCTCGCCGCGCATCACGTTGGCCAGAACCCAGATCATGACCACGCCGATGACGATCAGGATCATCAAGTTGGCGCCGAAATGATCGTCCGACCGGGAGTCGGCCATCATGTCGAAGGCCATCGTGAAGAAGACCCCGACGTTGAGAGCCAGCAAGGCGGTGATGAAGCGCTCGCGGGCCAGTCGCCGGACGACGCGGCGGCCGAAGGAAGCCTCGTCGGGTTGCGCGCGGTCGTAGGCCATGGTCGTGGGTCTCCCGCCCCCTCGCGGGAGGCACTGTTTCGGCGGCGGCGATCCTAGGCCTTCAAGCTTACCGAATGCCTAAACGCGCTACGGGGCCCCGGCGCGGCGACCCGCTTGGGTTCGGGTCGCGGAAGGGTTTTGGTAATCTTGCCGGTGTATTCAGGATTCCCCTTCTCAGGCCAAGAGGCCGAGGAAGGTCTAGCCGACCCAACGGTGGCGGAGCGATGAGCGAGAACGAACTGACCGTGATCGGTGACTGGCCGGAGCTCTCCGGGCAGGTTCTGGACCAGGTCCTTTGCCAGGAGTTCTGGTGCGAGGGCAAGCTGGAAGAGCCGGCCTACGCCGTCGGCCTCGTCGTGGCCGGCGAAGCCTATCGCCTGAGGTTGAATGCCGGGACCATCTTCCTGCGCAAGGGCGAACGCCTCGACACGCTGCCCAACCAGCCGGACGGGATGATCCAGTACAAGGTGGTCGATCTCAGCGAGACCGAAGGCCTCGGCGGCGCGACAATCGCCGGCTTCGAGAAGCGCGCCCTGTCCAGCGGCACCGAGGTGGCGATCACCTTCGAAGACGGCCGCCGGCTCAGCTTCGTCAACCAGGACGAAGTGACCTCCTACCAGCTTTCCTGAGACATGGCGGCGGGCGTCAGAGTCCGCCGGTTTCCAGCAGAATCGCCCCGGCCGCGACCACGGCGGCGGCGGCGATGCGCTTGCGCCCAAAGGGTTCGCGCAGCAGACGGGTGCCGATGATCGCGGCGATCAGGACCGAGGTCTCGCGCAGCGCCACCACGTGCGCCATGGGCGCGACGCTCATCGCCCAGATCACGATTCCATAGGCCAGGCCGGACAGCAGGCTACCGATGACCCCGGCCTTGAGGTGCGGCTTGAAGGCGGCGACCACCCGACCGCGCCGGCGCCACAGGGTGAAGGCGGTCAGCGGCACGGCCTCAAGCGCGAAGAGCCAGAGGATGTAGGAAAGGGCATGGCCGGACTCGCGAACGCCCAGGCCGTCGGCGAGAGTGTAGCTGGCGATGGTCGCGCCGGTCAGCAGGGCGAAGCCGATCGCCTTGGCCTCCCGGCCGTCGCCCTGGCCGCGCAGCTGGCGTGGCAGGCCGGTCAGCGAGACGATGCCCAGCGAGACCGTGAAGACCCCCAGCAGCTCGGCCGCGCTCAGGGCCTCGCCGGCCAGGATCCAGGCGCCCAAGGCGACCAGCGCCGGAGCCGAGCCGCGGGCGATGGGATAGACCTGCGACAGGTCGCCGTGGCGATAGGCGCCGATGACCCCCGCGTAGTAGACGAAGTGGATCAGCGCCGAGAGCCCGAGATAGGGCCAGCTGGCCGGGTCCGGCAGCGGCAGGAAGAACAGCAAGGGCATCGCCAGGTAGCCGTGGACGCTGATCACCAGGGTCTGCATGACCAGCTTGTCCTCGCCCGCCTTGACCAGGGCGTTCCAGCTGGCGTGCAGCACCGCAGCCAGCAGGACCAGCGAAAGAACGCCTGCGTCCAGGACCATCGAGATGCGCTTTCCCGAGCAAGGGCGACGCGGCGCGCGCGCCCGTCATGATTCGCTAACCAAAAGGCAGGGGATTAGACCGCCTGCTCGTCGCGCCGTCCAGCGCCGGAGACGCCGGGGTGCCCTGCGCCGGCCGCATGCGCGTCGGCCGAACCGCGCCGCGCCCGTAGAGGGATTCGAAAGCTCTCTCTGTCAGACTGCGCGGTTCTTCGTCGCAGCGGCAAACGGCCGGCGGCGGCCACAGGAGGGCAAGCGAAATGTCGGTGATGGGTTGGCTGTCGAGCAGCGGCGGCGCCGAAACGCAGGCGGTGGAATCGCCCTTCGACTGCTTCTGGCGATGGTTTCTCTCCGCGGAAGCGCGCCTGCGGGACGCCCACGGCGGCGACGCGGCCGGGCTGGAGGCCGCGGTCAACGAGATCGGCGACCGCCTGCGCCGGGTTCATCCCGAGCTCTGCTTCGAATACGGCCAGGCCGACGACGGGGTGTTCGAGCTGATCCTCTCGGCCGGTGGCATCCGCAGCCTGTTTCCCGCCGTGGCCGCCCTGAAGCAGGCCGCGCCCGAGGTTCCGGGCTGGCGCATCGTCGCCTTCCGGCCGCGTAAGGAGTCCTGCGTCCGGGTCCAGCTCGGCGAAGCCGTGCTCGAGCCCGAAGGGCTCTGGTACCGCCTCATCCAGGACGCCGATCACGCCGACCTCGACCTCTTCGTCGACGGACTGACGGCGGAGAACCTGGAAGGCCTCGGCGGTGCCGCCTTCCTGATGCTCGACGCGGCTTTGGGCGAGTACGACGTGGCGACCCGCATCGGCGCCATCGACTTCGACGCCCTCCCCGAAGACCCGGCCGGCCTCGACCTCAAGCCGATCGACGCCCTGCGCGCCGAATTCGACGCCCTCTTCCCGCAGACCAAGCAGTAGGCGCCCTCGGACTCTCGCGACCTGGCTCGTGCCCTGCTAGGGTTCGGAGATCGAACCCGTGCTGGGAACGGCCGAGACCGATGAACGTCCTCCGCGCCATCCATCCCTACAAGTGGCAGGGCCTCTGGGTCTTCGACGACGAGTCGGTCGGCCTCGACAAGGAGCCCTTCGTCTCCGGCGCCGACGAGGTCATCGACGTCATGGTCGTCGGCATTCCCCAGGCGGCGGAGGGCTTCACCCTGATCTTCTCCGACCGGCCCTTCCCGGGCCACCAGGCGGTCTTGGAACGCCGCCGCGAGGAGTTCGGCGGCTGGTGGTATTTCAGCGCCGCCATCGACAAGGAAGGCTGGCTCTGCCCGGCGCTCTTCAAGTACTTCGAGACCGCCCCCGAGAAGATCTACGCCCAGTTCAAGGCGAAGGCGGCCTGAAGAGGCTGGCCCTCGAGGCTAGAAGACTTGCTGGATTCCCTGATGACGAGGCTTAGAGGGGCGCCTTCGCACGACTCCCGGACATGCCGAAAGCAAAGTGGCGACGCTGCCGTTCGGCGCCCAAAGCCAGTGGAATTCGTCGTGCCGGCCGCGATCGATCATCGGGATTGGACTTCCGTTCTTGTGCCCTGGCGCTCAGTCGCGCTCACCCGAGAGCCACTTCATCCTGGCTTTGAAAGTGCCGCGTCGTTCTCCGGGCTTTCGCCAGGCCGTGGCGGCGGTGACGACGTCGGTTCGGTCCCAGACGCCGTCGGTGCAGGTGCAGATCGCTTCCACCGGGAAGGGGCAATCGCAGTCGTAGGAGTAGATTTCGAAGGCTTGCGGCAGGCGAAGGGTCGAGCGCTGCGCGTCAGTGAGTCTCGCCTCTTCCGGAACGGTCTGATCGATTGGAGCGGCCAGGCCCTGGCGCCAGACGAAAAGGGCGCAGTCTGCGTCCTTGCCCTGCCAGTCGGACAGCAGCGCGCCGCAGACGGGACACCTGATGTGCGGATCGGGAATGAAAGTGTCGAACATTCCCATGTTTGGCCTCGTCCCGGACCCTCAGCTCTCCAGCCCCACCAGCGCCCGGGCGAAGTCGCGGGCGTCGAAGGGGCGGAGGTCGTCGATGCCTTCGCCGACGCCGACGGCGTGGACCGGCAGGCCGAAGCGCTCGGCCAGCGC
>JASJAL010000258.1 GCA_030067055.1 Kiloniellales bacterium
CGTCCTGTCGATCATGACCAATCCGCGGCTGATGCATCCGAAGTAGGGGAGGGGCGAGAGCCGTGGCCGTCGCCGTCGCCAGACTCCTCAGGAAATCGCCCTGGAGCGCCCGCTTCGGGCTTCTGGTGATCGTCAGTTACGTCTTCGTCGCCGTCTTCGCACCGCTGCTCACGCCCTACGGCGAATCCGAGATCGTCGGTTACGAGTTCGAGCCTTGGGGCGAGAATTTCATCCTCGGCACCGACAACCTCGGCCGCGACATGATGACCCGGCTGGTCTACGGCGCGCGCAACACCATCGGCATCGCGCTCGCGACCACCTGCCTCGCCTTCTTCCTCGGCGCCCTGTTCGGGTTTCTGGCGGCGGCGGTCGGCGGCTGGGCCGACCAGCTGCTGGGCCGGATCGTCGACGTCCTGATGGCGATCCCGCCGCTGATCTTCGCGCTGCTCATCCTGACCATCGTCGGCACCTCGGTTCCGGCGCTGATCATCGTCATCGGGGTCCTGGATTCGACCCGGGTCTTCCGCCTGGCCCGGGCGGTGGCCATGAACGTGGTGGTCATGGACTTCGTCGAGGTCGCACGGCTGCGCGGCGAGGGGCTCTGGTGGGTCATCTCGCGCGAGGTCTTGCCCAACACCCTGGCGCCCCTGGTCGCCGAGTTCGGCTTGCGCTTCTGCTTCGTCTTCCTCTTCATCAGCGCCCTCAGCTTCCTCGGCCTGGGCATCCAGCCGCCGACCTCGGACTGGGGCTCCATGGTGCGTGACAACGCGACCCTGATCACCTTCGGCGACATCACGCCGCTGCTGCCGGCCGGCGCCATCGCCCTCTTGACCGTCGGCGTCAACTTCGTCGTCGACTGGTTCCTTCAACTGACCAGCGGGTTGCGCGATGACCAGTGAGACCGGTAAGCGCGCCAAAGGCGAGGTCCTCCTCGAGATGCGCGGCCTGCGCATCGAGGGCCAGGCCGACGAGCGGTGGCAGGAGATCGTGCACGGTGTCGACGTCGTGCTGCGCCGGGGCGAGGTCTTGGGCCTGATCGGTGAGTCCGGCGCCGGCAAGTCGACCATCGGCATTGCCTCCATGGGCTTCGCCCGGCCCGGCTGCCGCATCACCGGGGGCACGATCCTCTTCGACGGCATCGATCTGATGGCCGCCTCGGAGGAGACCAAGCGCCGGCTGCGCGGTGCGCGCATCGCGTACGTCGCCCAAAGCGCCGCGGCCTCCTTCAATCCGGCGCACAAGCTGATCGACCAGTTCACCGAGACCCCGGTCCAGCACGGCGTCAAGGGTAAAGCCGAGGCAGAGGCCGACGCCGTGGACCTCTACCGGCGGCTCCAGCTGCCGGATCCGGACAACATCGGCTTCCGCTATCCGCACCAGGTCTCGGGCGGCCAGCTGCAGCGGGCGATGACCGCCATGGCCATGGCTTGCCGGCCGGACCTGATCATCTTCGACGAGCCGACCACCGCGCTCGACGTGACCACCCAGATCGAGGTCTTGGCCGCGATCAAGGACGTGGTGCGCCAGTTCAACACGGCCGCGATCTACATCACCCATGACCTCGCCGTGGTCGCTCAGATGGCCGACCGGATCATGGTCCTGCGCTACGGGGACCTGATCGAGGAGGGCCGGGCCCGCGACATGCTGGCTGCGCCGAAGCAAGACTACACCCGCCAGCTGCTGGCCGTGCGCTCCTTCCGCAAGGAGGCCGAGATGGCGCCGGCCCAGCCGACGCCGCTGCTCGCGGTCGAGAGCGTCTCGGCCAGCTATGCCGGTCAGATCATGGTCCTGCGCAACATCGACCTGGAGATCCACAAGGGCCGGACGGTCGCCGTGGTCGGCGAGTCCGGCAGCGGCAAGTCGACCCTGGCCCGGGCGATCACCGGCCTGCTGCCGCCGCTCGAGGGCCGCGTCCTGTTCCAGGGCGAGGCGTTGCCGCCCGCCCTGGCCCAGCGCAGCCGGGACCAGCTGCGCCGCCTGCAGATGATTTATCAGATGCCGGATACCGCGCTGAACCCGCGCCAGCGGGTCCGCGAGGTCATCGGCCGGCCGCTGGCCTTCTATCTGGACATGAACGGCCGCGCCCGGGAGGAGCGGATCCGCGAGTTGCTGCGCCTGATCGAGCTGGAGCCCGACGATTTCATCGACCGCTATCCGGGCGAGCTCTCGGGCGGCCAGAAGCAGCGCATCTGCATTGCCCGCGCGCTCGCCGCCGAGCCCGAGCTGATCATCTGCGACGAGGTGACCTCGGCCCTCGACCAGCTGGTCGCCGAGGAGATCCTGAAGCTGCTGCAGCGCCTGCAGGACGACCTCAAGGTCTCCTACATGTTCATCACCCACGACCTGGCGACCGTGAAGGCGATCTCGGACGAGATCGTGGTCATGCTCCAGGGCGAGATCGTCGAGCAGGGCCGCAAGGACGAGGTCCTCGCCCCGCCGCACCACGAATACACCGACCTGCTCCTCTCCTCGGTCCCCGAAATGGACCCCGACTGGCTCGACGACTTGCTGGAGCGTCGGCGCGCGGCGCAGTGAGGCGCTGGGCGTGGATGTGTGCCAACCATTCAGACGCTGGGCCTCACCCACTGCTTTGGTGGCGAGGAGAACCGCCGGGCCGACTGCCGAAGGCCGATTTCCGTTCCGGCTATTCCGGGTCTGGCCCCGCCCAGTGCTTCAGTTTGCGGTACACGGTTGCCGGCGAGATGCCGAGGAAGACGGCGGCCTTCTTCACGTCGCCGCCGCAGAGTTCGATGGCTCCTTCGATCGTGTCCCGCTCGACCTCGTGGATCGGCCGGATCAGTTCCGCGAGCCGGCCGAGGTCGTGATCCGATCGAGCCTCGCCGGGCGAGTCCGGCGTTGTAACGCGTTCTGAAGCTCCTGGGGTCGAGGTGCCGGCGCCCGGGCCTGGCGCCGCGGCGCTGAGGGTCTCCGGCAGCATGTTCGGCGTGACCGTCTCGCCGTCGTGAAAGACCGCGGCGTGCCGGAGCACGTTCTGCAGCTCCCGCACGTTGCCCGGCCAGGCATAGTCCCGGAACAAGACCTCGGTCTCGGGTGCCAGGCTCACGAAGCGCTTGTCTTCCTCACGGCCGTAGCTTTGCAGCAGCTGCCGCGCGATCTCGACGGCGTCGTCGCCGCGCTCGCGCAGCGGCGGCAGGCGGATCGGGATCACGTGCAGCCGGTAGTAGAGGTCTTCGCGGAAGCGGCCCGCCTCAACTTCCTTCAAGGGCTGGCGGTTGGTCGCGCAGACGAAGCGGACGTCGACCTGTCTGGTCTTGTTGCTGCCGACCTTCATGAAGGTCCCGGACTGGACGAAGCGTAGGAGCTTCGACTGCAGCTGCGGGTCCATCTCGCAGATCTCGTCGAGGAAGAGCGTCCCGCCGTCGGCGAGGCCGACCGCGCCGCTGCGTTCGGAGGTCGCTCCGGTGAAGGCACCCTTGACGTGTCCGAAGATCTCGCTTTCCACCAGGTCCTTGGGGATCGCCGCGCAGTTCAAGGCGATGAAGGGGCCCTTGCCGCGCCGGCTCAGGCGATGGACGGCCTCCGCGCAAAGCTCCTTGCCGGTTCCGCTCTCGCCGGTGATGAAGACCGGGACCTCGCTGCTCGCCGCGCTCTCGATGCTGCGGTATACGGCCTGCATGGCGAGGCTCGAGCCGATGAAGCCTTGGAATTCCTTACGGTCGATCTCCTCGCGATAGGCGTCGACCATCTCGGCGAGTTCCTGCTTCTCCAGCAGGTTCTTCAAGGTGACCTTCAGGCGCTGTCCGTCGAAGGGCTTCACGAGGAAGTCGCTGGCGCCCGCCCGCATGGCGGCGACCGCGGTATCGACCGAGCCGTGGGCGGTGATCACGATGACCGGGCAGGGCAGGGCCCTGGCGGTGACCCAGCGCAGGATCTCCATGCCGTCCATGTCCGGCAGCTTGAGGTCGAGCAGGACGGCGGCGGGGATCCAGCCTTCCAGGACCCCGAGGGCTTCGCCGCCGGTCTCGACATGGCGGACCGCGTAGTCCTCGCCGCGGAGGAACCCTTGATAGGTCCGCGCCAGGGCCGGGGTGTCTTCGACCAGGAGGATGTCGTATCTCGGCTTGGCGGGCATCGGCTCAGGCCAGACGCGCGGCGGGAAAGCGCAGGCTCACCGTAGTGCCCGCGTTCGCCGCGCTCTCGATTTCCATGGTCCCGCCGTGCAGCTCGATCAGCGTCCGCACCAAGTGCAGGCCGAGTCCGGTGCCCTGATGGCGGTCCGAACCGGGGCCGGAGACCTGAACGAAAGGCTTGGCGATCTCCTCCAGATCGTCGGGCGCGATGCCGATACCGGTGTCGCGAACTCGCAGGATCAGATCTCCGCCATCGTCGAACGCGGTCGTAACGTCGACGCAGCCGCCGTCGGGCGTGAACTTTGCCGCATTCGACAGGAGGTTGAGCAGCATCTGTTTGACCCGGCGCCGGTCTGCCAGCAGGACGGCGCGCGGCGGCGCGACCTCGGCCTGAAATTCCAGACCCTTGGCGCCGGGCAGGCCGGCGGCGATCTTGAGGCAGTCGTCGACGACATCGCAGAGCGGCACTTCCTCTTCGTCCAGATCCAGCTTGCCGGCTTCCGCCTTCGAAAGATCCAGGAGATCGTTAATCAGATCCAGCAGGTAGGTGCCGCAGTCCTGGATGTCGGCCAGGTAGGTCCCGACCTCGTCCGAGGTCAGGTTCGCGGTGTCCTGATCCCGCAGGATCTCGGCGTTGCCGATGATGACGTTCAGCGGTGTTCTCAGCTCATGGCTGATGTTGGCGAGGAAGGCGGATTTCGCGCGATTGGCCGCCTGCGCCCGGTCGGTCTGGCGCTGCAGCTCCTCCTGGGCCAGGGCGAGCAGGTTCCTCTGCTGGAGCACGCGCTGTTCGAGGTCCGCGATCTTCGTCGAATCCTGGAACAGAAGGGTGATGCCGGCGCCCGCTTGATCGGCGAAGGCGTTGACCGAATACACTCTGGCTTGAGCCTTCGAACCATTCCACCACGTGACGTTCGGCAGGAAGAAGGAGTCCTGCTCACCTCGGGACAGCTGGGCGAGCACATCTTCGTAGCCGACCAGGAAAGGTATGGCTTCGGCCGCGCCGCAGGCTTCGTCGACCCAGTCGACCAGGCGGCCAAAGCGCTTCGCCACCTTGCAGTCGCGATCGAGGAGCACGATCCCCAGGAGCCCCGACTCCATGAGATGGCGCATGGCGTGATCGCTCGGAAATTCGGGCTGGTCGATCATCTCGAAAGAGCGGACCGAGGGGTCAGTCGGACCCGGGTGCCCGAGGATTCGCCGCGGTGGCGCAAGCCCAATTGTTGCCCTCCATGTTCCGAACACCTTCGGTCACCCAAGATCGAGAAACGCAGACTGTCTGCAAGGTATGGGCAATGTGCAAAATACGGGCCAATCGCGTTTCAGGTCCCCAGCTGCAGGATGCGTTGCCCGAGCGCGCGGAAGATCTCTGGCACGGCCTCGCCCGTCTTGGCCGAGGTGGAGAAAGCCGGGGCGCCGAACTCTTCGACCAGGCGTGCCTGCGGCGGAGCGTGGGGGTCTCCCTCCAGGAGGTCGATCTTGTTGGCGGCGAAGGCGAGGGGGCGCCCGGGGCATACGTCGAGGAAGGCCTTGGCGTGGGCCTCCATGTCGGAAAGGGTCTTGTCCCGGGTGACGTCGCCGACCACCAGGGCCCCGGCCGAGCCCTGAAGATAGGTCCTCTGCAGGTCGGCGTTGTGATGGTTGCCTTCTATGTCCCAGATGATGAGGTTGATGCTGCCGGTACCGTCTCCCGGGCCGAGCTCGGGCTCGACGTACTTGTAGACGTTCACGCCGAGCGTCGCCTGATAGTCCGGCGAGAACTGGTTCAGCACGTAGCGGCGCACGAGGGACGTCTTGCCGACCGCCAGGTCGCCGAGGATCGAAATCTTCTTATTGCTGGCCATTCGTGCGCGGCGGCTTCCCGGACAACACGATCTCGAACTCGACCCGACGGTTGCCGCCGTCCGGGCCCGTGGTCGAGGTGAGCGCACGTTCGGGCCCTCGACCCACTGCTAGCAGCCGCTCCGGGGCCACCTCCAGGGCGGCAAGCCTGGACGAGACCGCTTCGGCCCGCGACAGGGACAGAATCCGGTTCTCCTCCCTGGTGCCGATCCGGTCCGAATAGCCGACCACCCTCAGGGAGACCTCCGCCGGCGAGCCGGCCAAGAGGTCGGCGAGCGCGCGCAGCTTGGTGTCGGCATTGCTGGGCGATTTGAACTCGGCATCACGCGTGAAGAAGATCGCGTGCTCTTCGGTCCAGCGTTGCAGGCGATCGAGCGACGACGGCTCCGGGCTTTCGAGGCCCTGGAGCCGGTTGTCGACCAGCGCCAGGTCGTCGTTCACCTTGCGGTCCAGCCCGTCGATCGATTTCTCCAAGCTGCCCGCCATGCCTTCCAGGTTGACGAACTGCTGTTCCAGCCGCTTCATCTGCGAGCCGAGATCGCCGGAGACGCTGCTGACCGAGTTTCCGACCTGGCCCGTCAGGTCTTCGAGGCCGGCCAGCCTTTCCGTGAGCTCGTCGAGCGAAGTGCGGAGCCCGGATTGCCGTTCCGCTATTTGTTCGACCTCGCCGCGGGGCAGCAATCGCACCGTGATTTCGCTCGGCACCTCGGGCAAAGCCTGCGCCAAGGCCTGGGCCACTCGCTCCTTCGCCGCCGCGTCGGGCAGCAGGCCTGAGACCTCGACGCGGTGGGCTTCGCTGTCGTAGCGAACGTCGATCGGATATCCGGCGACCACGGAGTCCTGCGCGACGGCGTTGCTTGCCATCTCCTGGATCCCGGCCGCCCGGTATGACTGGAACACGCCGTATCCGGCCCAGGCCAGCAAGATCGCCGCGGCCGCCGCCAGCACGACGAGCCCCTTGCGGGAGGGCGCTTTGATCGGGCTCTCGGTCGCTTCGTCCAGGGATTGCAGCCGCTGCTGAAGATCGGCGATCAGCGCCGGCCGTTCCGGATCGGGCAAGCTGCCGTCGGATCTGCCGATCGGCTCTCCCCAGCGATCGATCAGGTCGCAGAACACCTCCTCCAGCCGTGCCCGGAACTGCCTGGGCGGCGGTCCGCTGGCCTTCACGGCCAGGATCACGGCGGGAGAGCTGCGCAGAAAGACCTCGGAGTCTGCGAAGCCGATCGTCCGCAGCTCCCCGCTTTCCGCCGCCCCCATGGCGTCGCGCGCGAAGGCCATGATCGCCGTCAGCATGCCACTGATCAGGTCGCTATCGATCCTGCCCTCAGCCTCCTCGGCCTCGCCCGCGTGGGCGACGAGCAGACCCGTGCCCTTGTGGATCACCAGGACCTCTTCGATCTCGAAGGGCGGGTTTCGCTCCAGCAGGATCTCGGCTTCCGACCGGCCGGTCATGCGGGCCTTCAGGCGCACCTGCCAGCGTTCGGCGGAGAGGCTGTCGTCGATCTTGCGATTGATCTTTTCCAGCAACTCCTGGAAGGCGTTGCGCACGGCCGCCGCGACCAGGCGGCCGGTGATCGGATAAAGCGCATCCACCATCATGTCGCGGGAGTTGCGGATTTCCTCGCGCATCGCCGCGACGACGAGGGGCGCCATGGTTCGGGCCAGGCGGTCGTGATCCCGAACGCCCGCCTCACGCAGGACCTCGACGATGATCCGGCTGACGCTGGTCGAAAGCGCGGGATCGTCGCCGACGCGCGTTTCCAGTTGATCGAATCGCGCGCGAAGCGTTTCGAGTAGTTCGAGTTCGTCCGAAAGAAGAAGTCGTTTGATTTCTTCTTCAGGCTTTTGCATCTGATTTGACCTTGCGAGGGCGCTCCACACAGGATTCTGTCGGGAGGCTAACAACCTCGCCACTTAGGCGTCTGCCAATCTCGAGGAAGTGATTGCCGAGGTCGACCCGATCGGTCTTCTCGTTGTCGAGCCTTCGCTCCGCATCCCGAAGCTCCGTGCGCAAGCTGGCGATATCGTCCCTCAAGCTGTCGCCCTGCTCCCGTAGTTCGCCGCCGAGCCGGGTCTCGACCTCCGAGATCCGGTCGGTTAGATCGTCGGCCGCTTCCTTCAGCTCGCTCCGGGCTTCGGCCTGGGCTTGCCTGAGGCTCTCGGACAGCTGATCGAGACTGGATTGGAAGTCCTTTGACATCCTGTCCAGGCGGCCGAGCAGTGTTTCTTCCAGCTTCTTCAGGCGATCCGCTGCCTCGGCGGCGTTCTGCGCCACGCGCGCTTCTATCTGGCCCATGCGCGACTGGTACTCGCGCTGCGCCGTCCCGAAGAGGATCTCACGGATTTGATCTATGCTTTCGCCGCTGGCTCCTGCCATGGCTTGGGCGTCTTGGTTTTCTTGGGCGTTCTGATTCTGCTTGATCACTTTGGCCATGTTCGGCGTCCTCCCCGTTTCGCGTAATAATCAAACAACCAAATCCAGACCTATGTAAATGGTTATTGGTCCGAATCACCTATCGCTATTGGATTAGTGACTCTCTGTTCTATATTTGTTCGTATTAACGGTACAGCGGCTTCAACACGAAGCCAGTTATTCCTGACGGCGCGCGACACTTCAAGGGGTCGCATTGGACCGGACCCAGGGCCAGCGGTGCCGTCCAATCCCGGATGAGGCCGTAGAGATCGAAACCGCCCAGATCGAGTCTCATCTTGAGACTCGATCTGAGTCCTCAACGTCTTCAGCGTCGGCGGTTGCCGTCTCTAAATGCCACCGCCTTTTGGCGCGGCCGTCCGGCTTGCGACGGCCCATTCTCCCGGACCCGCTGGTTTCCTCTAGGCCTTCGCTGCAGAGAACCCGCAGCGTCTTCGAGAAGTAAGACTGCACTTTCGGATTTGGCACGGGGATTGCTCCTGGGTCTTCGTAGTGCGGATTGGTGCACAAGGCATCGAGCGGGGGAACCAATGACAGATCGTCGATCAGGAAATCGAATGGAGGAACGTCTCTCTATCTCCGGGTTGGTCGGGCGGCCGGCCGACCGTCGGGCGAAGCCCTCTTCGAACCGACTGGCGACGTCGCTTTCAGCTCCCTTCCGCCCTGGGAACGAGAAGGAGATGAGCGCAATGGAATATCGCATTGAAGATATCGATGGTGTCGGCCCTGTCCTCAGAAAAAGGCTCGAGATGGTCGGCATCGAGACCACGCAACAGCTTTTGGAGGCCTGTGGCAGTCCCAGAGGACGAAGGGAGACCTCCGAGGCCACGGGGGTCAGCGAGGCTGTCCTGCTCAGGTGGGCCAACATTGCGGACCTCATGCGGATCCATGGGATCGGGAAGCAGTTCTCCGAGCTGCTGGAAGCCTCGGGCGTCGACACGGTCAAGGAGCTGAGGACGCGCGATGCGAAGAGCCTGGCCATCAAGATGAAGGAAGTGAATCGCAATAGGCGGTTTGCGCGCACCCTTCCATCGGTCGAGCGCGTCTTCGATTGGGTCGAAAAGGCCAAGAAGCTGAACCCGGTCATCACGCATTGACCCTGGGCGTGCTGTCGGGACGGCCCGGCCGGATCTTGCGATCCCGATCGGAGCAGCGGGCCGGCCTACGTAATCCCAGGGCGTGCTTCTCGATATCCAAAGAAACCTGTCCGAGCTGGCGCGGCCCTGCCGTCCTCACTGTGCAAGGCGGGGCCGTACAGCTCCACAAGATCGGCGCTTAGTGCCAAGGAGAGGAAGATGTTCGAGGAATTCAAGAAATTCGCAATGCGCGGCAACGTCGTCGACATGGCGGTCGGTATCATCATCGGCGCGGCTTTCGGAAAGATCGTCGCGTCCTTCGTCAAGGACATCATCATGCCGCCCATCGGCCTGCTGCTGGGCGATGTCGACTTCTCGAACCTCTTCGTGACCCTGTCGGAGGGTTCCTACGAGACCATGGCTCAGGCCCAGGAAGCCGGCGCCGCGACGCTCAACTACGGTGCCTTCATCAATACGGTGGTCGACTTCCTCATCGTGGCCTTCGCGATCTTCATCGTGATCCGTCAAATGAACCGCCTCAAGAAAACCGAAGAGGCGGCGCCGGCAGAACCGACGACCAAGGACTGCCCGTTTTGCCTCACCGCCATTCCGATCAAAGCGAGCCGCTGCCCGAGCTGCACTTCAGAACTGCAGCCAGCGTAGTCCAGCAGTCGAGGCGTTTGATCGATCGCTTGGTCGCTGCGGATACCGCGAACTGCTTCTAACCCATGTCATTGGAGAGGAAAAATGATCTCAACGAAATCAGCGACAACCGTGCTTTGCCTGGCGCTCATCCTCGGGGCCTGTTCCGGAACCCGCCTCGAAGAGGCTGGAGGCGTCAGCCCTCAGGGATCGGAATTTCAGACGCAGCTCTATGACGGCTATCTCGACCTGGCCTCCTCCGAGTTCGACGAAGGGGACTACCGGGATTCGGATGGCTTCGCCGATCGAGCCATCGTTGCAGCCTCGGGTAACCGGGTCGAGCCGGAGAAGATCGATGCCCGCGACCTTCCGGTAGAAAAGGTCGAAGAGCTCAGCACCGCACGGCAGCGCTTGATCAGAGCCCTGTCCAATGATGCGGCCGAAGCGAAGCCGGTCGAGGCGGCACGCGCGCAGGTCATGTTCGATTGCTGGATGCAGGAGCAGGAGGAGAACCTGCAACCTGCCGATATCGAAGCCTGCAGGAGCGAGTATTTCGTCGCGGTCGGCGAACTGGAGACCTCTGCTCCGCCCAAGAAGATCGCACAGCCTGATCCTGCGCCGGCAGGCCTACCAGGGCCTTTCGTGGTTTACTTCGATTTCGATCAGGCGAAACTGACCTCCGAGGGTCGGGCGACTCTCGAGGACGTCCTCCGTGCCGCTTCGGCGTCTGATTTCTCCAAGATTGTTGCGATCGGCCACACCGATCTCGCTGGCGACAGTCGGTACAACAGCGAACTCTCGAAGAAGCGCGCCAAGGCCGTCGCCGATTTCCTGATCGAAAGCGGGATTGCCCGTTCCGATCTCGCGGTCTCGGCGCGTGGTCAAGAGGAGCCATTGGTAGCGACGAAAGAGGGCCAGCGGGAGGAAAGAAACCGCCGCGTCGAAGTCAAGTTCCTGCGCTAGGGTTTAGCTCGGTTCACCACCGCCGCCGGATCGCCCGGCGGCGGTGGCGTGGCCGGCGATCGCGATGGAAACGAAAGACGACCATGTGCCGGGCGACGAACGACAAGCCAACCTAGTTGCAGGTTTGTTGCGAACAAGTGCCGACCTCCGGTCCCCGCGGTTGTCTCGATCGGCGGGGCTTCGCTGCCCGATTCCGATTGATCCGAGCGTGACCGGGATTTAAGGGACACGTTGCGGAATTCAGGACAGCGGAGGTTTGAATGACAGACTTCGTGATCGAAACGCCCCCGGTCGTCGCCCTGCCGGTGGCCGGCTCGGCCGCTCGTTTCCCGGTGCGCCGGGTGTACTGCATAGGTCGCAACTACGCGGCCCATGCGGTCGAGATGGGCGGCGATCCCGATCGCGAGCCGCCATTTTTTTTCCAGAAGAACCCGGACAACCTCGATCCCTCCGGCGAGTTCCCCTATCCGCCGCATTCCTCGGATGTGCACCATGAGGTGGAAATGGCGGTCGCGCTGAAGTCCGGTGGCACGAACGTATCGCTGGAGCGAGCGCTCGACCATGTCTTCGGCTACGGCGTCTCGATCGACATGACCCGGCGCGACCGTCAGGGCGAGGCGAAGAAGGCAGGTCGCCCCTGGGAGATCGGCAAGGCTTTCGAGCGTTCGGCCCCGGTCGGACCGATCCACCCGGTTGCCGAAATCGGCCACCCGGATCACGGCCGGATCGAGCTGAAGGTCAACGGCGAGACCCGCCAGGAAGGCGACCTTAACCAGATGATCTGGAAGGTGCCCGAGATGGTTTCCCATCTCTCCGAGTATTTCGAGCTTGCTCCCGGAGACATCATCCTCTCAGGCACGCCGGCGGGGGTGGGACCGGTCGTGAAGGGCGATCGCATAGAGGCGTCGATTGAGGGTTTGGGCCGCATCAGCGTCGCTGTCGTGTGAGCCCGGCTCGCCAGTCCTGATGGATTGCTTGCCTGCGAGACAGAGGATGCTGGCATCGACCGCGGTCCGGCCGACGCCTCGAAATGCCGTCCCGGCAACTGCGTTTTCGCCGACCCGCCTACCTTAGCCGAGGCAGACCCTGCCGCCGGTCGAGGTCATCGGCGCAAGGCTGGTCTTACGACAGGGCCGGGTCTTGCCCGGCCCGCGCGCCGAGAACATGGCGTGATCGGAAGCACTCCGGTGGCGGGCGCCCAGGTCATCGCGGCCAACGAACCGCGCCGGCCTGACGCGCCTCGGACCCAGGGACCGAACCTGCGAGAAATTCTAGCGCACTTCCCGATCAGACGCGTTCGCGTCTGGCCGGGAGTAGTGCGCTAACAACTAGAAGCTAGGGCGTTACATCCGGCCAGATGAACCGCAAAGCGATTCCATCTGATCGGATAACGCCCTAGGCCGGATTTTTCGGAGCTTGAGCAGCGCCTTCGGGAATCTGGACACAGGGCAATTTCTCTTCGCACCAGATATGAAGAGACGGTTCGACCCAGCCCGCATCATCGAGGGTTCCGGCCTTGATGAACGCCAAAGGCCCATACGCAGCCCCGTGGCTGAAGACATGAGAGCCGCATTTCGAGCAGAACTTCCGGAAAAAGGCTTGGCCGCTCGCGCCGCTGTGGTCCTCGTACGAGCCCAGCGCTTCACCCTCAACAAGGAAACTTTCCTCCGGCACTGCAACATTCAGAGAATAGGCGGACCCGGAGTTCTTCTGGCAAGTCTTGCAGTGGCAAATAACTTGCATCACTGGCTCAGCCTCTGAACGATATCTCACAGATCCGCACAGGCACCCGCCTTCGATCTTTGGCATGGTTATGGCTCCCCCTTGTTCAATCCAGACCCGAAGATCGACCTGCCCCGCAGGTGGGGCCAATCGCTGGGTTAGTCTACCAAAAGTTTGTCCTTGCGCCGAACTTCGGAGCGAAAGGGCCAGGGCGCCTACGCGGACTCTGGGCGGAACCGGCCGTCAAGAGCCTCGATCTGGTCGACGTCGGTCGGCTTGCCGGGCCGGTGAAGAGTCTGCAGGTGCAAGCGCAATTCGGGGGCAGCGCCTTGATACATGCGCTAATCGGATAGTCCTCTCGCGACCTCTTGATTAACATGTCAAACGATTCGCAGTGGACAAACCACTGTAAAGATAAGACGGGGGACGATCTGATGGGATACCGCCATTCCGCGGTCTTGGCGGCCGGGGTCCTTGTTCTGTTGGCAGCGACAACCGCCGTGCGCGACGTGAGGGCGGAGGAGGAGCAGTCCGGCTTTCTCGGCCTCGACCTGAAAGGATCCTTAGGCGAGGGACGCCACAGTCGCTACGTGCCGCCGCTGACCAACCCGATCCTCAACGAGACGCCCTTCGTCACCACGGAGGCGCGGGCCTTCTATTTCTATAACGAGATCCCGAACGACTTCGTGACCGATGGCGGCCACATCAATCTCGTCGCACTGCAACTCCGTCTCGCTCTGACGGAGCGGCTCGGCTTCATCGCAACCAAGGACGGCTACGTCGATGCCTACTTTGACGAGGTCCTCGAGGACGAAGACGGATTCGCCAACATCGCCTTGGGGTTCAAGTACGCGCTCATTTCCGAGCCCGAGACGGAGACCCTCCTGACGACGGGCCTTCGCTACGAGATCCCGATCCAAAACCTGGAGACGGGCGGCATCGAGTTGCAGGGCAACGGCGACGGCTTTCTCAATCCCTTCATCACGGGAACGCG
>JASJAL010000259.1 GCA_030067055.1 Kiloniellales bacterium
CATCACCCCAAGGAGGACCTGATCGCGCGGCGTCTGCAGGAACTGACCGAGGATAGGACGCGGCTCACCCACAAGCTGGAAGCGCAGCACGAGGAGCTCAGCCAGTTGACGCACCGCTTCGCGAAGGTCGTCAGACGGGTCCTGGAGGATGCCGAGCTGCCAAGAGGTCTCTTCGTTCGGGCGGCGCGGGAGTTCATCGAGTCACAGCGGCACCACATGCAGATGGAAGAGGAGCACTTCTTCCCCTATGCCGAGGCCAGGCTCGGCGCCGAGGATCTGGCCGACTTGAACGCGTCCTTGTTCGAGCGGGAAGACCCGCTGTTCGGCTCGAGGGTGGAGCGGGAATTCGAGGCGCTCAGAGAGAGCATCCTGAAGTGGGAAAAGGCCGCCCAGGCAATTTGACACTCTGGCACATGCACTCGAGACCCAAGCGACGACCTTGGCGGCGATGGCTCCCTCGGAGGCGGTCCGCGACGCTGGCGGTGGGCTCGACTCGCCGCGCAATAGTCTGAACTTTCCGTGTGTGATGCCTACTCTCGGCTTCTTCGGCGCACTGTTCCGCGCGCTGATCCGTGACATGCCGGCCGGAAAGGCTCGGGAGATCCTCGGTGCTTGACGCAACGAATCGCGCTACACACCATCGCAGACGGCAAAGCCGGTGCGTTTGCAGTGCTGAGGGCAACCCAGGGAGCGTGAGGCAACAGCGGCGCGCCGAGCGCGTAGGTCTTGGTCCCTTGCGATCGGCACCGAGATCGGAAGACCGGGTGAACTGGATCGAAGGCAGAACTCGATGAGCGGTTCGCCCGCATAGCTGGAGACACGTGGGGGCGGTTCGGCATATCAGAGCGCTCGAAAGAACCCGGACCATATGAGGTCCCGGCCTGCGCTTGTCGGCAGGCCCAGAAACCAAGGAGGCGAATCATGCGAGGCCGGCTACCGTTTAGGACCCCAAGGATTTGGGTCGTTGCTTTCGCCGTCATGCTGTCGGCCTGCACCGACCTCGGCGCCGTGCGCGAGTGGTCGGACACCTCGATGCAGGCCGCTCAGTTCAACGAGATCGTCACGACCTACCAGGACACGCCGGTAAGGCTCGCCGCCTACGATCCCAAAAGGTCGGAGGCTTGGAACGCGCAGGCCAATGCCCGCAGAGCGCAGGCCGAGGCTCTCAAGCTGCAGTTGGCCCTGATTGCCGAGTACATGGGTGCGTTGGCTGCGCTTTCCGCGGACAGCGCAGCGGACTTCTCGACTGAGATCGATGGCTTGACGGGCTCGCTGAAGAAGACCGGACAGGCATCCGAGGCGACGATCGGCGCGGCCGGCGGTCTCGTGAAGACCCTGCTCAATGCCGGGGCCCAAGCGTGGCAGCGGGACAAGGTCGGAGACCTGATCGAGCAGGCGAACCAGCCCCTTCAGGGCCTGCTGACGGGCGAGTTGCGGTCCATCGTAGATACCCACTTCCGCCGTGACCTCGAAAACGAAGCCATACTCCTGGATCTCTATTTCGAGAATTTGCTCAAGAAATCGGAGGCCTCGCCGACGGCCAAAGCGGCCTTGAACGAGTGGTTCATCTTGAGAAAGGCGGAGAATGCCCGCCGCTCTGCGGCATTGGATGCCTATCTCGGCGTATTGGAGAAGATCGCCCAAGGGCATCAGAAGCTGTTCGACAGCCGGAACGATCTGGATGCGAAACAGCTCGTCAAGGACCTCTACAGGCTCGCCAAGGAGATCCGGGACAACGTGAAGCAACTGATCATAGTGTGATGGAACGGGAGGTTTAGGACCATGGCCTTGAGCTCAGACGATGTCGGTGCGCTCGCCGATCTGTTCCAGGATGCAGCCGCCGCGATCCGTGACTACTTGCGTGACAATTTCGACACGAGCGACAGCCCGGACTACGTGGCTTTGAACGACTTCGCTATGACGCTCGTATTGAAGAGCAGCGAGATGACAACCAGCGCGGTTGGTCTTGCCATCGACGAGATGGCCGATGACTCGGCCGAGCTACGGCAAATCACGGCCGAGGCAAAGGACAGTCTGGGCCAACTGCAGGATATCCGCTCGTTCATCAACCTGGCCGCCGCCGTGGTCGGGCTTGCCACCGCCATTGCGTCCAAGAACCCGGGCGGCGCATTCAACGCCGCAAAAGACCTTCGGGACGTGCTGCAGGCAGCCAACGCCTAGGGTGCTTTGTCCGAGGGCTAGTTGTGCTCCTGGATCGAGCCGAAGAAGAATCCGATCGGGATCGATCTCGGTGTCCGGGATGGCTCCGCTGCAGATCAAACAACCGGTAATGAACGCCTGGGCCAGAACTCCAACCCTGGGTTCCTTGAAGGAACCGACGGCGCGAAGGTATACTCAGGCCATCCAAACAACCAAGAAAAACGCCGAGTTTCATCCGGCGAGAGAGCCCTTGGCTCATTTTCGGCGCGGGCGGACGAGAAAAGCCTAAGCTTCGGTCACACCACGCCATGTCTGTAAGGGATTTGGCAATGCTTTGTCCCTTTCGGTGATCGCCAACAGGCTCCAAGAGACCGCTCGTCGAGGCGGGGCGTAGAACGCCCGGCCGGGTGCCGCAATTCTCAGGAGGCGCCCGAGCTTCGACTCGATCGGCGCTGCTGGATTCGAGGCTCGGCATCGATAGGGAGCGATCACAATGGCGACTTGGAAACCAGACCCCAGCTTCTATCCCTCTCCGCGTATGGCGATGAAGGCGCCGAGCGAGACGCTTGCCTACGTGGCGACCTTCGACCCCGAGCGAAAGGAACCCGATGCCATCGCCGTGGTCGACGTGGATCCGAATTCGTCCAGCTATTCAAAGATCGTCGGCCAAACATACATGCCGAACCTCGGCGACGAACTGCATCATTTCGGCTGGAATGCCTGCAGCTCCTGCCTCTGTCCGAATGCGCCGCATCCTCACGTCGAGCGCCGCTACCTGGTGGTCCCGGGTCTGCGCTCCTCGCGCGTCTACATCCTCGACACCAAGCCCGATCCGGCCAATCCCGAGATCGTCAAGGTGATCGAGCCCGAGGAGATCGCCGAGAAGACCGGCTACACCCGGCTCCACACCTCTCATTGCGGCCCCGAGGGCATCTACATCAACGCACTGGGCAACGCCGAGGGCGAGGCGCCGGGCGGCATCTTCCTAATGGACCATGAGACCTTCGACGTGCGCGGCCGCTGGGAGGTCGAGCGCGGCCCGCAGCAGCTAGCCTACGATTTCTGGTGGCACCTCGGCTACGACACCATGGTGACCAGCGAATGGGGCACGCCCGCGACCTTCGAGGAGGGCCTCGTCCCCGAGATCCTGCTCGGCAGCAAGTACGGCCGCCAGCTGCACTTCTGGGACCTTCACAAGCGCTGCCATCTGCAGTCCATCGACCTCGGCGAGGAGTACCAGCTCGTCTTCGAGCTCAGGCCGGCGCACGACCCGACCAAGGCCTATGGCTTCGTCGGCTGCGTCATCAGCCTGAAGGACCTGTCCGCCTCGGTGTGGACCTGGTACCGCGACGGCAACAAATGGGCGGTGAAGAAGGTCATCGAGATCCCGGCCGAGCCGGCCGACCCGGACCTGCTGCCGCCGATGCTGAAGGGCTTCAAGGCGGTGCCGCCGCTGGTCACCGACATCGACCTGTCGATGGACGACAAGTTCCTCTACGTCTCCTGCTGGGGCACGGGCGACATGCACCAGTACGATGTCTCCGATCCCTTCAATCCGAAGCTGACCGGAAAGGTCCGGATCGGCGGCATTGTTTCCCGGGCCAGCCATCCGGGCGCCGCGAACGGGGCCCTGAACGGCGGCCCGCAGATGGTCGAGATCAGCCGGGACGGCCGACGCGTCTACTTCACCAACTCGCTCTACGGCGCCATCGACGCGCAGTTCTATCCCGAGGGGATCGATGGCTGGATGGTCAAGCTGGACGCCAATCCGGAGGGTGGCATCGCCTTCGATCCTGAGTTCTTCATCCAGTGGCCCGAGAGCCACAGGCCGCATCAAGTGCGCCTAGAGGGCGGTGACTGCTCTTCGGACTCCTATTGCTATCCCTAGGCTTCTGTCCGGGAGCAAGAACCGCCGTGATGACCTGACGTGACCCAGCTCTGGCCGTGGCTGACGTTGTTGGGGCTCGGCGCCTTTCACGGCCTCAACCCGGCGATGGGCTGGCTGTTCGCGGTCGCCTTGGGACAGCACCGGCGGAGCCGTCGGGTCGTGCTTCTGTCGCTCCTGCCCATTGCCTTCGGCCATGCGCTGGCGGTCGCCGCGGTCGTGGCGGTTGTGGTGGCCTTGGGGATCGTAATCGATCAGGAGGTTGTCCGGCTCGCGGCCGGCCTGCTGCTCCTGGGCTGGGCGTTCTATCACGCGGTCTTCGGGCACCGTCATCGGGTCAGGGTCGGCATGCAGGCCGGAATGCTCGGGCTTGCCGTCTGGTCCTTCCTGATGGCGACGGCGCATGGCGCCGGGTTGATGCTCGTGCCCGTCGTCCTCCCGCTCTGCCTGACCGCTACGCCGGCGCAGGAACTCACGGCCGCCGGATCCCTCCCCCTGTCGCTCGCCGCGGTCGGCATTCACACCCTGGCCATGCTTGCGGTGACGGGCGTCGTCGCACTCCTGGTCTACGAGTGGATCGGGCTCGCTTTCCTGCGCCGCGGCTGGGTCAATCTCGATCTGATCTGGATACTGGCCTTGGCGGGCGCAGGCGGCGTCCTGCTGCTGGTGTGAAGCGGCTCCAACACCGGTTCACGCGAGCCATGCCAGGGGACTGTCGGTCAGCCCTCCCGCACGGCAGTCCGCGATCGAAGCTAGCGGCGACCGAACGACTTCTTCAGCGTCTCCTGCCGCTCTCGGTCCAGCGCATCCATTAACTGCAGGGCCGGATCGTGCTCGTGGCGCCATCTCTGTGCCTGGGTCGCGCGCAGGATATGATCTTGCCGGACCCCCTCTTGAAGCGCGAACTCCTCAGCCCTCGAGCGCGCGGCAGCCAAGAGCGCTTCCCGCTGAGGGCGAAACTTGCGCTGTAGGCGGCGTATCCGGCTCGGATCGTGCCCGACCAGGATCCTGACCGCGGCGGCCACATTGTATGCTCGCCCTTCGACCAGAAGGTCGGCGATCTGGGACAAGGCTCTGCCGTCGTCGATCCCGGACCCCAGGGGGCGGCCGCGACCTCGTTGAGGTCTGTCGTTCATGGCGTGCCTCCATTACTTCGTTAGAAAAGTGGTCTCGCAATGGGCGAATAGCAAGCGACATGAAATGGTCTTCGAAAGAAAAACAGCGACAGAAATTGAACCGCCAAAGAAAAACGACGACAAAAATTCAATGCCCCGGGGTTTTCAATGGCTTGCCACTGCAGCTGCACACAAACCGCGGTTTTCGATTCCCGAGGGGTGTTTCTAGTTTCTGGCCCTGACAACCAGCATTGCGGTCATGTTCGACGCGTAACGCCGACGCAACCGGTCATCCGAAGAGGCTCTTGAAGCGATCAATGTTCTGCCGGAAGCCGGCCTCGAAATCCCCGTCGCCCGGGTGATAGACGCTCTCGTAGGAGATCACGCCGTCGTAGCCGTCCGCCCGCAGGGCTTCGGCCATGGGCTGGAACTGATCGGCGAGCTGGCCTTCGCCCATCGGCCGGACCTCGAGGGTCGCTTTCGGCGTGTCGACCTGGACGTCCTTGATGTGGATGTGGCCGAGGTAGCCGTCGCGGATCGTCTCGTAGCCGTCCGGCCAGGCTGCTTCGTGCGCCCAGCAGTTGTTGGCCGGGTCCCAGAGCACCTTCAGGACGTCCTTGGCGTCCAGGTCGTCGATCAGCTTGCGGCCGGTCCAGCAGGAGTTGACCATGGTGCCGTTCCCGGTCTCCACGACCAGAATGACCCCTTCGCGCCGCGCCAGCTCCACGGCGGGCGCTATCAGGGGCAATTGCGCCTCCCAGGCGCCCTTGGCCACGTTCCACTGCTCGGCGCCGTGGCTGCCCCAGAGGATCGCCTCCTTCTTGCCGGTCATGATCCGGACCCGCGGGCAATCGCACTCCTGCGCCATCTCGATGCAGCGCTTCAGGGCATCCATGTGCCGGGTGTGCAGCTCGTCTCCCGGCTTGGCGGTCGCCATCAGCATGCCGGCGAAGTTATGGCGTGAGATGCAGGCCACCTGCTTTTCGTGGGCCTTGATAAGCTCGCGCACGGTCGCGCGCTCGGCGCCGTCGAGGTCGCCGACCTCCTTGTCGCCGATGTACTGCAGCTCGGCATGATCGAGGCCGTACTCGTCCATGACCGCCAGGGCGTGGGCCAGATCGCGGCTTATGCCGTCGGTGATGACTCCAAGCTTCATCGAGAGGTCTCCTTTCAGCGCCTGAGCGAGGCGCCAACGATGTCTTCGAGCAGCCGGGTCGTGACCCAGTTGTCGCCGTCCGGATGCTTGGTTTTGCCGGCGTGGAACAGCTGCATCGCCGTGCTGGCCGTGAACAGCGGCACGCCGAGCTGGCGCGCCAGATCCATGACGATGGTAAGATCCTTGTGCATGGTGGCGATATGGCTGCCAGTGCCGACGAACTTGCCGTCGATGATGTTTTCCAGTGCCGAGTTGGCGACGCCGCAACCGGCGCCTGAGGTGCTGACCACGTCGTAGAGCACCTGGGCCGGCACCCCCGCCTTGGCCGCCAGGACGGAGGCCTCGAAGGTCGCGCTGAAGATCGAGCCGATCAGCGACTGCAGGCAGGCCTTGACAGTCTGCCCCATGCCCGCCGTGGTGCCGACCCGATGGATGGTCTTGCTGACCGCCTCCATCGCCGGCGCCGCGATTTCGAAGGCGCTGTCCGATCCCGCGGCCATCATGGTCAGGGTTCCGCTCTGCGCGCCCGGAAAGCCACCGCTGACCGGACTGTCGATCAGCTCGATGCCCGAACCGTCGAGGCCTTCGGCGATCTCGCTCGCCTCCCAGGCATTGATGGTCGCCGTCAGCAGCACCACGCCGCCGGAGCGCATCGTCGAGACCAGTCCAGGGTCGGACTCGCCGCCCAATATGACCTGCCGGGCCTGGTCGCCGTTCATGACCATGACGAAGACCACCTCCGCCTTCGCGCCGACTTCGCCGGCGGACGCGGCGGGCTTGCCGCCCAGCTCCTCGAAGGCCTGCATCCGCGCCGCGCTGAGATCGAAACCGCTGGTCTCGAAACCCTTGGCGACCAGGTTCTTGGCGAGCCCGCTGCCCATGTCGCCGAGACCGATAACACCTGCTGTTTTCATGCTCGCGTTTTCCCTTGCCCCGAATTCCCGGCGGATTCGCCGGAGCGTTCCGGCCGTCACACCGTCCCAAGATGGCCATTGAGAAGGCCCGAGCGCAAGCGCCTGCTCGACGGCTCGATGGACATCGTGGTTCGCCAGGACTTCGATCCGGCCGCCCAAAGCAGGTCGCGAACTGCGCTGGTGCGCCGCGCCATGTCCCACCAGGCCCTAAGGGAGCGCGCAAATCGGCCCGATCCGGCATACTAGGGGCCTGGACGGCATGAGGAGGCCCTCGATGCCCCTTGAATTTGCAGCTTTGAAGAAGACGCGGCCGCGCTGGCGCCTTCCCGTGACCGCGTCGGCGATCTTCTCGGCCACGCTCGGCGTGGCCCAGGCGCAAGACTTCTGTGCGAAGGTCGATCACCTGATCGATCAATCGCAGTCCGGGTTCTCGAAGATCGCGGCGAAGCCGAAAGGAAACGCAGGCGATCGCGACGTCACGCTGAGCCTGGCCGGTGCCTCCCGTTGCTCGGTGACGATGAAATCGAAAAAGAACTGGTACCATTGCGCCTGGGAGTTCCCCCATCGCGCCGAACAAGCCTACGAAACTTTCGAAGAGATCGCGGGGAAACTGAACGTCTGCATCGGCGAGCGTGCGACCCTGCACAGCGATCGGAGCGTGAATCATCCCGATTTCTATGCATCGCGCCGATTTGAGCTGAAGCAGGCCGACGTGAGCGTGTCCGTCAAGGACAAGGGCGCACTGGGCAGCACCTTCGTTTTCGTCAGGGTTCAGGGCAGAAAAGCAAACTAGGTCGAGCCGCGGGTCGCCTGCTTCGGGCTAATTCCAGAAGTCCGGTGCATCGCACCTCGAATGCGACGGATCATGGAGTTGATCGTCCTGCCGATACCGAGTTGTCGCGCAATGACCGCCGGGAGCCGAGGTTTGTGTGCTTTCCCACAGCGCCGCCATCCTTTCTGCACCTGACTCTACAATCGTTGCATCGATCTGATCCGCTCCTCACCACGGAGAGCATTGCAGATGGCTTCCAAATTCCACCGAGGCCTGACGGCGGCCCACAATTGGATCTATGAGCGGCGCCGGGCCAGCACCACGATCATGCTGGGGCTAGTCGCCCTCTACATGGCGCTGGAATTGAGCAGGAATTGGATGCAGTGGGCCGAGGTCAAGTGGATGCTCGTAACCGGGTTGCCGGTCGGCCTGTTGTTCATCTGGCGCACCAACGACATCCGCGCGCGCTTCGAAGAGATGGCCGACCGCCTGAGTAAGGAAAAGTTCATTCGCTTTGCCGACTTCGGTGACAGCAAGGACCAATTGGCCTTGGTCGAGGACGACGAGGAACAGGCCGCTCTGCATGAGAAGGCGAAGGCCAGGGTCGAGGCGGATGCGGCGGTCTGGGGTTTCACGATCTGCTTGATCTTCGTACCGCTCTGCTTCTTCGTCCTCCACCAGATCAACAGCGACGCTGCGTCAGAGATGCAGATCCTCCTGAACCTGATCGTCCTATTCATGGGCATCGCCTGCGGCCTGCGCATGGGCCGCATGGCCTGCTACGGCTGGCAGGGACTGAGTTACAAGACCATGGAAATTGAGAACCACCGGGTCACCATCCTTCCAAACCTGGGGCATCCCGACGGCGGGGCCGGCTTGGCGCCAATCGGCCGCTTCTATAGTCTCCAGGTCGGCAAGATGGCGTGGTTGATTGGCTTTCTTCTGATCTGGCTGGTTGTCCTCGCTTGGTTCTCCCATCTGTCCTTCGTCAAGATTCACTACCCCGCCGAAACCAGCCAAGGCCTCTTTGCCCTTCTCGCCCTGATCTTCCTGCAACAGATCCTAGGCTTCTTCGTCCCGATGTGGTCGATCCACCAACAGCTGCGCAGTTGGAAGGAAGCGGCGATAGAACAGAACTTCCTGGATCTCAGGAAGGTCGAGGCCCGCCAACAGAGTGGCGGCGAAGCCGAGGCCACGGCCCTGGTCCTGCGCAAAATCGACCTCCGCCAGCAGCGCGAGGACATCGCAGCCATGGGCCTCTGGCCGGTCTCCATGTCGACCCTACGCAAGTTCTGGCTCGGCAAGGCCACCACCGCCTCCATCGCCCTGGTCGCCAGCTTCAATGACATCACCGATTTCTGGACGAGATTCGGTGGCTAGAGGCTCGGATTTCAGGCGCCTCCCGGCACGGGCGCAGGTATCAGGCCGGTCCACGGCCGGCAACGGCGCCAACCTCCCGGGCCCTGACTCCCTGGCTCCCTCGGTGTAGAATCGGACCCAGGAGAAAGGCGGGTTCTTCGGGATACGACACCGGCCTGCGGCGCCGGTCTATAGCCCGTGAGCCCAGTTGGCGTCGTCCGGGGGGAGGGCCGACATGAAGCTTGCGATCGCCGGCACGATCCTCTTGCTATTGACCGCCTGTCAGGCCTTCACCGGCAAGTTTCCGCAGAGGCACTCGGCCGACGAGGCCAGCTACGAGGTCTCGGCGTCCTCCGAGATCCTGGTCGTCTACATCGGCGCCGCCAACTGCCCGCCCTGCACGACCTACAAGGTCAGAGACTACCCGGTCTGGATCCAGACCGCGGAGTACCGGGTCGTCCGCTACCGGGAGCTCATGTTTCCGCTGTTCCAGCGCACCGACGAGGACTGGTACTGGCCCGAGGACCTGAGGTGGGTCCGCGACAGCGCCTACGCCCGGCAGGGCGCGCCCCGGTGGATCGTCGCGGTCGACGGCGAGGTCGTCTCCAACGAACTGAGCTGGCGGCGCAAGTCCTACCCGCTGATCCAGCGGCTGGTCGCCCGGAAGCTCGAGGGATGACGGCGTCGGAGGACAGCGCCGCTTCCAAGACGCAGGCGGGCTTCGGGCAGGGACGCCTTCTCTCGCCGCTGGCCCTACTGCTACTCGTGCTTCTCCACCGGCCGGAAGCGGCCGCCGGAGCGGAGTGGACCGAACGGGAGTTCGCCAGCTTCCGGCTACTGCCGGGCACGACGGCGGTCGAAGCCTCGCGCACACTCCTGGTTGGCCTGGAGGTCGCGCTGGCGCCGGGCTGGCAGTTCTATTCCGAGACTCCGGGCGAGTACGGCGTCGCGCCCACCTTCGACTGGAGCGCCTCGCGCAACCTGGCCGAGGCCTCGCTCCACTGGCCCGCGCCCACGGCCTATGCCTACAGCGGCGATCCGCCGATCCGCACCCTGGGCTACAAGGGCTCCCTCCTGCTCCCAGTCGCCCTGGTCGCGGCCCGGACCGACGAGGTCTTCGAGCTCCGCCTGGCCCTGGAGTACGCCGTCTGCGAGGAGTTCTGCATCGTCGATACGGTCGAGCTGCACCTGGACCTGCCGCCGGGCCGGGCCGAGGCGACCCCGCACTCAGCCCGACTGAGACAGGCCCTGGCCGCAGCTAAGGCAGACTAGCCAGAAAGCGCAGGAGCAACTCCGCCACCGCGGCCGGCCGTTCCTGCTGGACCCAGTGGCCCGCCCCGGGCACCAGGTCGACGCCCCGCATCCGCGAGCAGGCCACCTCCCGCATCGCTTCCAGGGCGCCCGGCTGCTGATAGACGCCCCAGTCACTCGCGCCGGCGATGAAGCAGGCCGGCACCTCGATCGAGCGGCCGGAATAGAGGCGCAGTTCCTGCAGCTGCCCGGCATCGAAGATGCAGCGGTACCATTGCAGCCCGCCCTGAAACCCGGTCCGGGCGAACTCCTGCGCGTAGACCTGCAGTTCCGCCTCGGTCAGCCAGCCGCAGGCGGCCACTTCCTGGTCGCTGGGCGCATAGGCGGCCACGGTCTCGGCCATCCCGGCCTCCAGATCCATGATGTAGTAGCCGGGCATCTGGGCCAGTTCCTCGGCGCTCCAGTCGCGCAGGCGAAAAGGCCGGTTGCCCGCCCAGTCGCCGCTCTTGCAGTGGAAGTAGGCCCGCAGAAAGCCGGCGAGTCCCTGCGGGCAGTCGCGCATCTCGGCGTCGGCCCCGCGGGTGCCGTAGTAGCGCTGGTAGTGCTTGCGCGGCCGGGGCAGCGCCGCCAGGGCTGCGTCGATGTCGGTCGCCGTCGGGGCGTCATCCGCCAGATCCCCGGCGCCATCGCGCGCCGCGCCGCCGAAGGGAAAGGCAGGCGGGCCCTTGAACGGCGCACTCATCAGTGCGACCGCCGGAAAGACGTCGGGCCTGGCCAGGGCGCAGTAGGCAGCCACCGGAGAGCCGAAGTCGTGGCCGACCACCGCCGCGACCGACCGGTGCCCCAAGGCCGAGAGCAAGGCCACGACGTCGCGCACCAGGTTGAGGATTCGAAAGGACGCCAGGTCGCCGTCGTAGTCCGGGTCCCAGCCCGTGGTCCGGCCGTAGCCCCGCTGGTCGGGGGCGATCACGTGGAATCCGGCCGCCGCGAGGGGACCCATCACCTTGCGCCAACTGTAGGCGAGCTCGGGAAAGCCGTGCAGCAGCAAGAGGCGGGGGCGGCCCGGCGGATCGAAACCGGCTTCCAGGACGTGCATCCTGAGCCCGTTCACGCCCTCGACGATACCGGAGCGGATTCCCTCCGGCAGCTTCGCGGCATCGAATTCGGTGATCTGGCTCATCCGAAAGATCCTTGCGCCGAGGACCCGCGCTCGCAAGGGCCGTGGCACCCTTGGCACTGACGGCCCGCCGCAAGTATTCGATAAATCGAGGAAAATCCCCAGCTCTGCGCACCCGATACGCGGCTTTGTCCACTGCAATTCAAAGCCTGCCTGGCTGCGAATCGAGAGACAGCCGTCGGACGGCGGCTTCCAATGTGGACCGCTTGTCTGATACAGAAGTTCCTGAGCTTTCCTTGGGGGGCAGAACGCCGGTGGAACCCATAACGAGCGAAGCGGCTTTTCCCTTTTCGCTGGCCGTGGCCTTCGCCCTCGGCCTTGCCGCGCGGCTCATCGGGTTGCCGCCGATGGTCGGCTTCCTGGTCGCGGGTTTCCTGCTTCAGGCGCTGGGTATCCGCGCCGATGCGACCATCGCCGAGGTTGCCGACTTCGGCGTCACCCTGCTGTTGTTCACGATCGGGCTCAAGCTGAAGGTCAAGGGCTTGGCGCGGCCGGAGGTCTGGGCCGGCGCATCCGTTCACATGCTGGTCACCATAGCCGTCTTCACGCTCGGCCTCCTGCTTCTCTCCCTGACCGGTTTCTCCGTCTTCGCCGGCCTCGATCCGACGACGGCGATCCTGATCGCCTTTGCGCTCAGCTTCTCCAGCACCGTCTTCGCGGTGAAGGTCCTGGAGGACAAGGGCGAGATGGCCTCGATGCATGGCCGCACGGCCATCGGCATCCTGATCATGCAGGATATCTTCGCGGTCATTTTCCTCACCGTCTCGACCGAAAAGATCCCCTCGCCCTGGGCCGTCGCCCTGCTCGGCCTCTTTCTCTTGCGACCGCTTCTGTTCCGCCTTCTCGATAAGGTCGGCCACGGCGAACTGCTGCCGATGTTCGGCCTTTTCGCCGCGGTCACGCTCGGGGTGACCACCTTCGAGCTGGTCGGCATGAAGCCGGACCTCGGCGCGCTCCTGATCGGTATGCTGCTGGCTCACCACAAGCGGGCCTCCGAGGTCGCCGAATCGCTGTTCGGCTTCAAGGAGATCCTTCTGGTCGGTTTCTTCCTTAACATCGGGCTGTCCGGCGCGCCAAGCCTTCAGGGCTTCGGGATCGCCATCCTCTTGCTCCTCCTCGTCCCGATGAAGGCCGCGTTGTTCTTCTATCTCCTGACCCGGTTTCGTTTGCGGGCACGGTCGTCGCTGCTTTCGTCGCTCAGCCTCGCCAACTACAGCGAGTTCGGACTCATCGTCGGTTCCCTCGCCGCGGAAAAGGGCTGGATCGGCGGCGAGTGGCTGGTGATCATCGCCGTGTCGGTCTCGATCTCCTTCATCATCGCGGCGCCGCTCAACCGGGCGGCCCATGGCCTCTACGCCCGGTCCAAGGACCGCCTGCTGCCCTTCGAGACGGAAACCCGCCATCCGGAGGACCAAGATCTCGTTGTCGGCGATCTGGAGATCGCGATCTTCGGCATGGGCCGCATGGGCAGCGGCGCCTACGACTACATCCATGAACACAGTGGCCTGCCGATGATCGGCATCGACAGCGATGCGGAGAAGGTGGCCGAGAACCAGGCCGCGGGTCGCGCGGTGATACTGGGAGACGCGACGGATTCCGATTTCTGGGAGCGGATCCGGGACGAGCACCGAAAAATCCGCGTCATCATGCTGGCGATGCCCGAGCACCGCGCGAACATGTACGCGCTGGAGCAGATCAAGGCGGCCGGCTTCAACGGCTACGTGGCCGCGCTGGCCCAGTATCCGGACCACGCCGAGGCGCTAGAGGAAGCAGGCGCGGATATCGCCTTCAACGCCTATGCCGAAGCCGGCGCCGGCTTCGCCGCCGAGATCGAGGAAGAGATCCTCAAGCTGAGGGGCAACCGCGAGGCCAGCGCCACGAGCTCGGATTAAATCGAGCCGGCCTCGACCATGTAGTTGTTGGCCGTGCACATGGCGGC
>JASJAL010000260.1 GCA_030067055.1 Kiloniellales bacterium
GCCGTCCCGCGGGCGTGCCCGCCGGTGCCCAAGGGGACCAAGCCGTGCCGATGGCGCGGCTGCAGCGGTCGGCCCGCCCCTCCTGAAGATCCGATCCACAAGACGGTGCAGTCACCCGTCGACCGGGGTCTGCTGGCGGTCGAGGCCAAGGCCCTAGCCGACCGCGATGTCTCCGCCCAGGGGCGCTGGCCCCGGAGGGAGCGCCGCTATAGGGCGTTATCCGGCCAGATGGAATCGCTTCGCGTTCCATCTGGCCGGATGTAACGCCCTGACTTTCAGGATTATAGCGCACTACTCCCGGCCAGACGCGAACGCGTCTGATCGGGAAGTGCGCTAGCGACAAGGTGATGGCGCACGGCGCCCAGCCGGACGCGAAGGCCTTGTATCGGGACCTGCGCTAGGAACTGATAAAGCCCTCTGCCCTATCCTGCTTGCCGACTGATGTCCGGCGGTTTGGACCCCGGTATGGCGTGGGCCGGACCCGGCAAGAGGAAAGGACGCTTCATGTCTCGGGCCGACGAGCAACGCTTCGAGATGTTCAACCTGGCGGGCCCGGCCGAACCCGGCGCGATCGTCGCCTTCGAGATCGAGGCGGGATTGGCCCTACCAGGCGACTACGGCGCTTTCCTGCGCAAGAGCAACGGCGGTTGGGGCGAGTTGGGTGCGCACAATCTCCTGCTCTGGCCGGTCGAGGAGCTTCTGGACTACAACCGGGCCTGCCGCGCCGCGGAACGGGCGCCAGGCTTGCTGCTTTTCGGCTCCAACGGCGCCGGCGACGCCTTCGCCTTCGACCTCGACCGCCCGGGGGCACCGGTCGTCCTGGTCCCCATCCTGCTGATGGATCGACGGGACGCCCTCGATATCGCCCCGACTTTCCAGGAGTTCCTGGAGCGGCTCCACTTCGAGCCCGATCTCTGGGCCCGAAAGCCGATCCTGGAGACCTTCGAGGCGGTGTCCCGGGGGCGCCAAGGGGCCGCGCCCTACCATCCGGCCCGGCCCGGCCCTTGGCCCTCAGCCAGCATCGGCGCCTACCTCGGGCGCTGCCGGGCCCGGTTCCAGACCGCCCAGGTCGAGCTGACCCGGGGCTACGGGATCGACGCCTTCGACGGCTATCGCTACGAGCCGGAGGCGGGGCGCCTCGATTTCCTGGACGGGGAGGCCGCCGCGCTCTCCTTCCACGTCCTGCCCCTGGGCTCTTGGTCGTCGTTGGGACCGACCTGGCGTTGGGCCTGGGATATCCCGTCCACGCCCGCGGTCGCGGTCCGCAAGCTGGCGCCGCTCGCCGGGCTGGCGCGGGACCCCAATTGGCCCTTCTTCGACGGCCCGCAGTACAGGGCCAGCCTCGACAACGCCTGGTTCAGCGCCATGCTCGCCCTCGACGTGCTCGGCGGCCAGGGCGTCTACCGGACCGCGGAGACCCCGGAGATCTTTCTCCTCCTGACCGGGCTGGCGGCCGACCATCGCTGAGCGTTTTCCGCAGGCCAGCCCTGCCCTGAAAGGCGTTGCACCGCGGCTTTCGGGCCAGTAGAACCAGCGGCCGGGGTTCATTCAAAGCAAGCGAAAAAGCGGGGAGGGCGCCGCCATGCGCGTCTACTACGATCGGGATGCCGACGTCGGGCTGATCAAGGGCAAGAAGGTCGCCATCATCGGCTACGGCAGCCAGGGCCATGCCCATGCCAACAACCTGAAGGAAAGCGGCGTCACCGACGTCCGGGTCGGCCTGCGCGAGGGCTCGGCCTCGGCGCGCAAAGCCGAGGAAGCCGGCCTGCCGGTCATGACCCCGGCCGAGGCGGCCGCCTGGGCCGACGTGGTCATGCTCTTGACCCCCGACGAGCTCCAGGCCGAGCTCTACCGCGATCACCTGGCACCCAACATGCGCGAGGGCACGGCGCTGGCCTTCGCCCACGGCCTCAACATCCACTTCAGCCTGATCGAGCCGCGTAGCGACCTCGACGTCTTCATGATCGCGCCCAAGGGTCCCGGGCACCTGGTGCGCTCGGAGTACGTCAAGGGCGCCGGCGTGCCCTGCCTGCTGGCGGTGGCCCAGGACGCCTCGGGCAACGCCTCCGAGATCGGCCTCAGCTACGGCGCGGCGGTCGGCGGCGGCCGGGCCGGGATCATCGAGACCACCTTCCAGGAGGAGTGCGAGACCGACCTCTTCGGCGAGCAGGTGGTGCTCTGCGGCGGCCTCTGTGCCCTGATCACGGCCGGCTACGACACCCTGGTCGAGGCCGGCTACGCCCCCGAGATGGCCTATTTCGAGTGCCTGCACGAGGTCAAGCTGATCGTCGACCTGATCTACGAGGGCGGCCTGGCCAACATGCGCTACTCGATCTCCAACACCGCGGAGTACGGCGACTACACACGCGGGCCCCGGATCATCACCGAGGATACGAAGGCCGAGATGCGGCGCATCCTCGACGACATCCGCTCCGGGCGCTTCACCCGCGACTGGGTCGCGGAGTGCCAGGCCGGCCAGCCCTCCTTCAAGGCGACCCGGCGGAACTGGTCGGAGCACAACATCGAGGAGGTCGGCGGCAAGCTGCGCGCCATGATGCCCTGGCTCTCCGAGAGCAAGCTGGTCGACAAGACCAAGAACTGAGGGCCGGCTGTCGGCGGCCCCGTTTCCCTTCAAGATGTCATGCACGGGCTTGATCCGGGCATGACACCAGGGCGGGGCTCCCGGCAGGCTTGACCCTGCAGAGTTGATCCGATTCTCCGGAGTCCCCAGGATGAACCCGGGAATGAGGGAGACGCGGATGGCGTGTGACGAGGCGACCGCCGAAACCTTGGTGAGCGAGGCCTTGCTGGCCGACTACCGGCGCGACGGTGCCGTCGTGCTGCGCGGTGTCTTCGATGAAGCCTGGCTGGCCAAGCTGGCCCAAGGCGTCGAGCGCAACCTGGCGGAGCCCGGCCCGGACGCAACCAATCACGAGCTCGACGGCGGCGGCGGGCGCTTCTTCGAGGACTACTGCAACTGGACCAGGATCCCGGAATACCGCGACTTCGTCCTGAACCCGCCGGCCGCGGCCCTGGCCGCCCGGTTCATGGGCGCGCGCCGGGTCCAGATCTTCCACGAACACCTGCTGGTCAAGGAGCCGGGGACCGCCAAAGAGACGATCTGGCACCACGACATGCCCTACTACTGTGTGACCGGGGACCAGGTGGTCAGCTTCTGGATGCCCCTTGACCCGGTCCCGCGCGAGATCTGTCCGCGCTTTCTCGCCGGCTCCCACGCCTGGGGCAAGCTCTACTACCCGCGCGTCTTCGACGACGGCAGCAACTACGACTACAGGGGCGAGGGCTATGAGCCGGTGCCGGAGATCGAGCCCGGCAAGCACAGCATCCTGTCCTGGGACCTGGCCCCCGGCGACGTCCTGGTCTTTCATTTCCTGACCCTGCACGGGGCTCCGGGCAATGCGAGCTCGCACCGGCGCCGGGGCTTCGCGACCCGCTGGCTGGGCGACGATGCCCGTTTCGTGCAGCGGCCGGGCCGGACCTCGCCGCCCTACCCGGATATCGGCCTGGAGGACGGCGATCGCCTGCGCGAGGACTGGTTCCCGGTGGTCTGGACCGCTGCGGAACGGCGGGACGGCGAAGGTGGTTAATGCCGCGCTTTGTCCGATGCATCGGTCCCGGACGCGAGGGCTTGTATTTTGAAGCGTTCCAAGGTACTCGTTCTGACATGAGCCGCGAGCCGCACAGCCGCATTGCCACGACCGCCCCCAGCGGGGCCGGGCCTGCGCCTGCGCTCGGGCTGGCCGCCGAGCTCGGCCTTCTCCTCCTTATCGACCCCTGATCGCTTCAGCCGCGGCGGCGGCAAGCGGGCAGGGGGCATCGACCAAGCAGCGACGATCGATGGGCCGCCGAGGCGGCCAGGACGAGGAGACACCTTAGAATGAGCCAGGACAGCAAAGCCAAATCCACGGCCGATCAGGACAGCGATCCTAATCGCGTCATCATCTTCGACACCACCCTGCGGGACGGCGAGCAATCGCCCGGCTGCTCGATGAACCTGGAGGAGAAGATCTCCGTCGCCCAGGTGCTCGAGGAGATGGGCGTCGACGTCATCGAGGCCGGCTTCCCGATCGCCTCCAATGGCGACTTCGAGGCGGTCAACGTCATCGCCAAGCGGATCAAGAAGGCCTCGGTGGCCGGTCTGGCCCGGGCCACGCCCAAGGACATCGACCGGGCCGGCGAGGCCCTGAAGCCGGCGGTCCGGCCGCGGATCCACACCTTCATCTCGACCAGCCCGCTGCACATGAAGTTCAAGCTGCAGATGGAGCCCGAGGCGGTCCACCAGGCGGTGATCGACAGCGTCGGCCGGGCCCGCAACCTCTGCGACGACGTCGAGTGGTCGCCCGAGGACGGCACCCGGACCGAGCACGACTTCCTCTGCCGCTGCGTGGAATCGGCGATCAAGGCCGGGGCCCGGACCATCAACATCCCGGACACCGTGGGCTACACCATCCCCACGGAGTTCGCGGCCCTGATCGAGATGCTGCGCAATCGGGTCCCGAACATCGACAAGGCGGTGATCTCGGTCCATTGCCACAACGACCTGGGCCTGGCCGTGGCCAACTCGGTCGCTGCGGTTCACGCCGGCGCCCGGCAGGTCGAGTGCACCATAAACGGTATCGGCGAGCGGGCCGGCAACGCGGCCATGGAAGAGATCGTCATGGCCCTGCGCACCCGGCACGACCGGCTGCCCTACACCACGGGCATCGACACCACCGTGATCACCCGGGCCTCGCGAACGCTTTCCGCGGTCACCGGCTTCTCGGTGCAGCCCAACAAGGCCATCGTCGGCGCCAACGCCTTCGCCCATGAATCGGGCATCCACCAGGACGGTATGCTGAAGAACGCCGAGACTTACGAGATCATGACCCCGGAATCGGTCGGCTTGGTCCGCTCCAAGCTGGTCATGGGCAAGCACTCCGGCCGCCACGCCTTCTCTGAGAAGCTGAAGGAGCTGGGCTTCGATCTGAAGCAGAACGAGCTGCAGGACGCCTTCTACCGCTTCAAGGAGCTGGCGGACCACAAGAAGGACGTCTACGACGAGGACATCATCGCCCTGGTGGACGACGCGGTCCTGCGCCACAACGACCACATCAAGTTCCTGGGCCTGCAGGTGGTCTGCGGCTCCAAGGGTCCGCAGACGGCCGAGCTGGAGCTGGAGATCGACGGCCGTCAGGCCAAGGCCAAGGCCGATGGCAACGGCCCGGTCGACGCGACTTTCGCGGCGATCCGCGAGCTGTTTCCACACCAGGCGGAGTTGCAGCTCTACCAGGTTCACGCGGTTACTGGCGGCACCGACGCCCAGGCCGAGGTCACCGTGAGGCTGGAGGAGAACGGCAAGACGGTGAACGGTCAGGGCGCCGACCACGACACCCTGGTGGCCTCGGCGCGGGCCTACGTCAACGCCCTGAACAAGCTGCTGGTCAAGCGCGAGAAGACGGCCCCGGCGGCGATGACCGCCTGAGACAGAGCTTCACGAAGAGGCAAAGTAGAAGGATCGAGAAGGCGCGGGCGAAAATGCCGCCCGCGCCAACCTTCGCCTTGCATTAGCCGCAATCCGAGGCTATTCAGCGACTTCACGTCTGCGTCGTTCGACGAGAATCCCTCCAGAGGAGAGTCGCGCCTCAATGCTGTCCCGTCTTCTGGGCATGCTGTCCGCCGACATGGCGATCGATCTGGGGACGGCCAACACACTGGTCTATGTGAAGGGGCGGGGTATCGTCCTGAACGAGCCCTCGGTGGTTGCCATCGCCGAGGCCAAGGGCCGCAAGCAGGTTCTCGCGGTGGGCGACGAAGCCAAGCTGATGCTGGGCCGCACCCCCGGGAACATCCAGGCCATCCGGCCGCTCCGCGACGGTGTGATCGCCGACTTCGAGGTCGCGGAGGAGATGATCAAGCATTTCATCCGCAAGGTGCACAACCGGCGCAGCTTCGCCAGCCCGCAGGTCATCATCTGCGTGCCCTCGGGCTCGACCGCGGTCGAGCGCCGGGCGATCCAGGAGTCGGCCGAGGCCGCTGGCGCCCGCCGGGTGTTTCTCATTGAAGAGCCCATGGCCGCGGCGATCGGCGCCGGCCTGCCGGTGACCGAGCCCAGCGGCTCCATGGTGGTCGACATCGGCGGCGGCACCACCGAGGTTGCGGTGCTCTCGCTGGGCGGCATCGTCTACGCCCGCTCGGTGCGGGTCGGCGGCGACAAGATGGACGAGGCGATCATCGCCTACATCCGGCGCAACCATAACCTCCTGGTCGGCGAGGCCTCGGCCGAGCGGATCAAGAAGGAGATCGGCACCGCTTGTCCGCCCGAGGACGGCGACGGCCGGACCATGGAGATCAAGGGCCGCGACCTGATGAACGGCGTGCCAAAGGAGCTGATCATATCGGAGCGGCAGATCGCCGAGGCCCTGGCCGAACCGGTCGGCGCCATCGTCGAAGCGGTCAAGGTCGCCCTGGAGCACACCGCCCCAGAGCTCGCGGCCGACATCGTCGACAAGGGCATCGTTCTGACCGGCGGCGGCGCCTTGCTGGGCAATCTCGACTACGTGCTGCGCGCCTCCACCGGCCTACCGGTGACCATCGCCGACGATCCGCTATCCTGCGTGGCCCTGGGCACCGGGCGCTGCCTGGAGGAAATGCGGGCCTTGAAAGGCGTCCTGATCAGCCCCTACTAAAAGGGGTACGCTGGCGTGAGGGCTGCGGCCAGGCTTTGCCGCTTTGTTGCCCAAGTGTTAACGATTAATATACATTGCGAATCCTAAGCTTAGCGCCGGAACGCGTGACAACGGATCCCGCCTTCTGGAGAGGCCTTTGAAAAAGCGCCCAAGCTCGGTGCTACGGCTGGCATCCCCGTTTGGGGCATGGGGTCAGCGCGTTGCCTTTTTGCTGCTCCTAGCCGTGGCATTCGCGCTGATGCTGCTGAGCAGGGCGGACTCGCGCTTCGCCGAGCAGGCTCGCACGGCCGTGTCGGATTTCTTCAGCCCAGTGCTCAGCCACTTCGCCAGTCCGGTCGAGACCATCGGCGACATCATCCAGCAGGTCCGGGACATGGCGGCGCTGCGGGCCGAGAACGTGGCCTTGCGCGAGGAGAATGAGCGCCTGCTCGAATGGCAGGTGCGGGCCCAGCAATTGGCGGCGGAGAACGCCGGCCTGCGACAGCTCTCGAACTTTTCCGCCGAGCCGATACCGGGCGAGGTCACGGCCCGGGTCATCGCCGACAGCAGCAACGCCTTCGTGCGCTCCCTGCTGGTGCTCGCCGGCAAACCCGACGGTGTGATCAAGGGCCAGGCGGCGGTGACCGGCCAGGGCCTGGTTGGCCGGGTGACCGCGGTTGGTGAGCGGGCGTCGCGAGTGCTGCTGGTAACCGATATCAACAGCCGGATTCCGGTCCGCGTCGACCGAACCCGGGAGCGGGCGGTCCTGGCGGGCAACAACTCGAGTTCCCCGAGCCTGATCTACCTCCCACCGGAAACCGGGGTCCAGGTTGGGGACCGAATCGTCACCTCCGGACACGGCGGCGTCTTTCCCATGGGAATCCCCGTGGGCATCGTCACCGTCGTCGACGGCGAGTCGGTCATCGTGCGCCCGCATTTCGACTGGAACCGGATCGAATATCTCCGCCTGATCGACTACCGGCTACCTGGCATCCTTGGCGGCCGGCCGGAGCGGGGGCCGGAGGCCGGTCCGTGAGGGGCAACGATTGGCAGCAGGTCGATACGGCGGTCCGGCTGATCACGCCCACGCTCCTGATCATCATCCTGGTCGTCGTCAGCCAGATTCCCCTGCAAATCCCGAACGCGGGCCCGGTGTTTCCGGACATCGTCCTCATCGCCGTCTATTACTGGGCGGTCCACCGCCCGGACCTCATGCCCTTCTGGGTCGTGTTCCTGATTGGCCTGCTTCAGGACCTCCTGGGCGGAGATGCCTTGGGCGTCAGCTCGATGATCTATCTGGCGGTCTTCTGGACCGTTGCCGCACAGCAGCGGTTCTTCATGAGCCGCTCTTTCGGTGTCATCTGGGCCGGCTTCATCGTCATCGGCGCGGGTGTCGTGGTCCTGTCCTGGGGCCTGCACGCCTTGATTCTGGGCCGGCAGGTCCAGATCGGACCGGCGCTGTTCCAGTACCTGACGACCATTGCCGCCTATCCGCTGCTGGCCTGGATCTTTGCCCAGACCCAGCGGTTGGTGCTGAAGTGAGGACGCGACCTTGGACCTGAGAAACGCCGATCAGGGCCGCTACAAGCTCTTCACCCGCCGTGCGGCACTGGTCGCCGGCGGGCAGTCGCTGCTCTTCGCGGCGCTCGCCGGCCGTCTCTACTACCTCCAGGTTCTGGAGGCGGACCGCTACGCGACGCTGGCCGAGGACAACCGGATCAACCTGCGCCTGCTGCCGCCGCCGCGCGGGCGGCTGTTCGACCGCCTCGGCACCGAGGTCGCGATCAACGAGCGCAACTACCGGGTGGTGCTGGTCGCCGAGCGGGCCGGCGACGTCGCCGAGACCCTGGCTTCCCTCGACCGGATCGTCGACATCTCCGAGGACGACCACAAGCGGATCCGCAAGGAACTGCGGCGCAAGCGCGCCTTCGTCCCGGTCACGGTGCGGGACAACCTGAGCTGGGAAGAGGTCAGCCGGATCGAGCTCAACGCCCCCGACCTGCCGGGTGCCGGGATCGAGATCGGCCAGGTCCGGCACTATCCACATGGTCCGGCGATGTCCCAGGTTCTCGGCTATGTCGCGCCGGTTTCCGAAAACGAGGTGAACGACGACCCGCTGCTCCAGCAGCCGGGCTTCCGGATCGGCAAGAGCGGGGTCGAGAAGACCTACGACCTCGATCTGCGAGGCGCCGCGGGGCGGAGCCATGTCGAGGTCAACGCCTTCGGCCGGATCATGCAGGAGGTCGAACGCGAGGAAGCGACCTCCGGCAAGGACATGATGCTGACCATCGACGCCGAGCTGCAGCAGTACGTCTACCATCGGCTCAGCACCGAGCGCAGCGCCTCGGCCGTGGTCATGGACATCCACTCGGGCGAGATATACGCCCTGGCCTCCTGGCCCGGTTTCGATCCCAATGAATTTCACGTCGGCATCACCTCGAAGCGCTGGCGCGAACTGACCACCGACCCGCTGTCGCCGCTGTCCAACAAGGCGATCACGGGGCTCTATGCGCCCGGGTCTACCTTCAAGGTCCTGGTCGCACTGGCGGCCCTGGAGGCCGGCATCAGTCCGGATGAGCGCTTCGTCTGCCGCAACGAATGGCGGCTCGGCCGGGCGCTGTTCCATTGCTGGAAAAAGAAGCCCGGACACGGCGCAATGGACATGCGGGACGCCATCAAGCAATCCTGCGACATCTACTTCTACAACGTCGCCAAGCAGCTGGGGATCGACCGCATCGCCGACATGGCGGTGCGCTTCGGACTCGGCAACGCGAACGGCATCGATCTGCCCAACGAGCGCAGCGGCCTGATCCCGACCCGGGCCTGGAAGCTGGGTGCCATCGGCGAGCCCTGGCAGGGCGGCGAGACCGTGATCACGGCGATCGGCCAGGGCTTCGTCCTGACCACGCCCCTGCAGCTTGCGACCATGACCGCACGCCTGGCCAACGGCGGCTTCGCGGTGACACCGCACGTGATGCGGGCCGCCGTGCCGGATCCGGTGGTCCAGCCTGAAGGCGAGGAAGCTGTGTCGCCCTACGGCTATCCGTCGATCGGGATCCCGCAGCACCACCTGGAACGAGTGCTGGAAGCCATGGACGCCGTCGTCAACGAGTGGCGCGGTACCGCCTACGGCAAGCGCATCGAGATCGAGGGCCAGGAGATGGCGGGCAAGACCGGGACCTCGCAGGTGCGCCGGATCACCCTCAAGGAGCGCCGGGCCGGCGTGAAGAAGAACGAGGAGAAGCCCTGGCGCTTCCGCGACCACGCCCTCTTCGTCAGTTTCGCCCCGGTCCACAAGCCCCAGTACGCCTGCGCCATCGTGGTCGAGCACGGTGGCGGCGGGTCCAAGACCGCGGCCCCGATCGCCAAGGACATCCTGCTGGAGACCCAGAAGCGCAACCCGGCCGGGCTGGTGACCCCGGACGTCGCCGATGCCCCGATGCCGGCGCACAAGCCCAAGGAAAAGAGCGGCTAGGGCGATGGCACTCGGATACTCCTCCTTCCGGCGCAACGTCGACCTGAGCCTGAGTCAGAAGATCCTGCAGGTCAATTGGGGCCTGGTCCTGACCGTCGCCGTGATCGGCGCGTTGGGCGTGGTCATGCTCTATTCGGCCGCCCAGGGGAGCATGGATCCCTGGGCCTCGCGCCAGCTGATCCGGCTCTTCGCCGGCCTGCTTTTGATGCTGGCGCTGGCGCTGGTCGATATCCGGGTCTGGTTCCGCTACGCCTACCTGATCTACTTCGCCACCCTGGCCATGCTCCTCGCGGTCGAGCTGGGCGGCTCGATCGGCATGGGCGCCCAGCGCTGGCTCAATCTGGGCTTTGTCCAGATCCAGCCTTCCGAGATCATGAAGTTGGCCCTGATCCTGGCCCTGGCCCGCTATTTCCACGGCCTCAGCCAGGAGGACGTCGGACGCCCGCATTTCCTCCTGCTGCCCCTGCTGCTGATCTTCGCCGGGGCCGGGCTGGTCCTCAAGCAGCCCGACCTAGGCACCGCCGGGGTGCTGATCCTGATCGGCGGTGCGCTGTTCTTCGCGGCCGGCGTCCGGCTCTGGAAGTTCGCCGTGGTCCTGGTCGGGGGACTGTCGGCGATCCCGATCGCCTGGCAGTTCCTGCACGAATACCAGCGTGCGCGGATCAAGACCTTCCTCGATCCGGAGCGCGATCCCCTGGGGGCCGGCTATCACATCCTGCAGTCCAAGATCGCCCTGGGGTCCGGCGGCATGGGCGGCCGCGGCTTCCTCCAGGGCTCGCAGAGCTACCTGAATTTCCTCCCGGAGAAGCACACCGACTTCATCTTCACCATGCTCGCCGAGGAGTTCGGCCTGGTCGGCGCCCTCGCCGTGCTCGGCCTGTTCCTGGTGATCCTGGCCTACGGACTGGCGATCTCGCTCCGGGCCCGCAACCACTTCGGCCGCCTGCTGGCCCTGGGGATCACCTGCCACGTCTTCCTCTACGTTTTCATCAACGTCGCCATGGTCACTGGCCTGATCCCGGTGGTCGGCGTGCCGCTGCCCCTGATCTCCTACGGCGGTACCGCCCTGCTGGCGGTGATGTGCAGCCTCGGCATCCTGATGTCGGTCTACGTCCACCGTGACATCCGGATCTCGCGCCGCGGCCTGCAGGGCGAGGAATAGACGGCCCGGATGTCGAGCCACGGCTACGTCGGGCCGTTCCAGGGTCGAAAATCGGGCTTTCGGGCTTCCCAAAGCGGCCCGGACTTGCTATCTACCCGGCCTCAGTGTGGGGCGCATAGCTCAGTTGGTAGAGCAGCTGACTCTTAATCAGCGGGTCCAAGGTTCGAGTCCTTGTGCGCCCACCAAACCCCGGATCCCCAACACGCGAATGCTCTGACGCCGCTCTGCGGCCGGAGCCGGTTGGAGGTGTGTCATGCGCAAGAACATCCCATACGAGGCCCAGGCCTCCTTTTGAGGTCATGAGCAAGCGCCGCAAATCGTACCCGTCGGAGACGCGGGTCAAGCGCGGCGACCAGGTGGTGCACGGCGATGTCGAGCTGGTCGAGAAGCTCGGCCGCAAGGACCCGTGCCCCTGCGGCTCCGGCCGCTCCTTTCAAACGCTGCTGCCTGAAGTCGGGCCGCTACGACGGCGCCGAACGCGCCCACTATTTTTAGGGAGCGGTGATGGGCCATCCGGGGATACGACACGTCAGCGTCTGACGGCGAAATGCGTTTGTATCCCCAGAGATCGACCTCGGATCCCAGCGGCGATGCGCCGACATACATGATAGCAGAGGAGAATGCCGCCTCGATGAAGTCGGAGCTACGAACCGGCCGGCTCTGATATGGACAAAACCGTTCCGTCCGATTGAAAGATCTCGATCCTAGTGATCGCTGGCATGTCCGGAAAGACGGGCCTGATGGTCACCAATATCGCCAGACAAGCAGCCCGCGTGCGAGCCTTCTCAAGCAATGTGGCGGCGCTCTGATTTTCGTATATGTCGCGAGCGAACAGCAGATTCAGATAGCCTCGTGTCTTTCCGGTTGTTCCGTAAATCGCACAATCGGTATTCGGCTGATCGTTCAGTGAGGCGACCAGTTCGTCATTCCTGGCCGCGGCAGGAGCCCAGGGTGAATAGTCATCCCTTTGGTCAATGAACAGCATGATGTTTGCCGCGATGATCGCGGGCACGGCGGCCGTGGTAGCTGGCCATCGGGCCACTGCGACACCGAGCGCCAGCAGCAGCGGCACCGCGACCTTCAGCCTTGCATATGAGAACTCTGCTGCGTGCTGAGCCATCAGGAGGTTTTCCAGCAATGGGAAACCGGCGAGGCCTAGGATCAGAAGCACTATCCGGCGTTGAGCGAGGGGTAGCCGGCCAGCCGCCAGGACAGCGAGAATGCCCAGCGGCAGAAGTGGACCCACCGATCTCCAATACCCGACGACAACATCCGCACTCAGCCCCAGGGCATCTCGCCCGAAGCTGCGGGCCGTCGCGCGGTGCCCAAGCGCGCTCAGTGTTTCCTCGATGCCGGCTGCCAGGAAATAGTGCCCAAGCGTCATTGCCAGCGCGAGGACGCTGGCCAAAACGATCGAGATGGGCAGTCGGGCGCGTTGCCGCTCCAGCAGAAGCACCACCGCAAGGCCACAGTTGAAGACATAGCCGGTCCATTCAAGGAGCGGAAACAGAAGACACAACACCAGAATTGGTGCTTCCTCCCAAGGGCGCGCTTGATCGGTGAGTTGCCGGTACCCGAGCCAGCAGGCGAGAATGAATACGACCTGGCTCGGTGAATGCGCCCAGTAGACCGGCCCGTGCGCGTGCAGAGGCTCGCGAAGGAAGAGGTAAGTTACTGAAACGGCGATGAAAGCCAGCCAGGAGCGATGTTCGTCGCCCGTCGTATGAACAGCGAGGCCACGCGCCAGGAGGCCGAGTCCAATTGCTGCAACGAGTCCCAAGATGCTGTTGAGGACCGCCAGCGACAATACGTTCAGAGGCGCCCCGACAACCGTCAGAATGGAAAATGGAAGCAGGAACCCAAGCGGCGGGAAGGATGTATAGACATAGGCGCCATCAGTGGTCGGGATCGTAGCCCCCCATCGGATGTCGTTTCCCGGCTCCGGCGCGAGCGTGACGGTCGGTAGGTACCAGTGGGACCCGGGCGGAGAACTTGCGAGTGCTTCCATAGTCCAAAGAACATGATAAGTCGCCTGCAGGCTTTCGGCTCCGGCGCCGGATTTGAACCCATCAATTCGCCAGAACAGCGTCAGTGCATAGGCGATAAGCACACAAACGACAGCGAAGAAGCCGAAGCTCGGCATTCGGTTGATCTTTCGGAACGAGTGTCCTTGAAGTGCTAGCATTTCGCCCCTCAAAACCTGGACATTAGGCCAACCGGAAGCACGACTGATGCTTGTACGCCGATTCCCGTCTTGCGTACGAGCCTGCGATTACGGATTACGGTGATAGTCTATGAAGTCCCTAATTGGTTTGTCGGCTACGCATCGCGCGTGCCCCTGCGGCTTCGGCCGCTCCTTTCAAACGCTGCTGCCTGAAGTCGGGCCGCTACGACGGCGCCGAACGCGCCCACT